>JBOGNK010000054.1:0-2659 GCA_050747085.1 Candidatus Acidiferrales bacterium | reverse complement strand
CGCGTGAGGTGATGAAGATATTCGCGGGCTTGATGTCGCGATGGATGATGCCTTTGGAGTGCGCGGCGTCGAGAGCGTCGGAGATTTCGATGGCCCAAGCGAGAAGCATGTCGAGCGGCACAGGGCGGCCACCGATGCGATGGCGGAGCGTCTGGCCGTCGAGATATTCCATGGCGATGAAGGCACGGCCAGCGTCTTCGCCAATTTCGTGGATGGTGCAGATATTGGGATGATTGAGCACTGAGGCGGCTTTCGCTTCGCGTTGGAAACGGCTGAGGGATTGCGGATCCTTGGCGACTTCTTCAGGCAGAAATTTTAGCGCGACAAATCGTCCCAGCTTGACGTCCTGGGCTTTATAGACGACGCCCATGCCGCCGCCCAACTTCTCGACGATGTGGTAGTGCGAGACGGTCTGGCCAATTAGGGATTCGGGCCCCGACATGGTTTCGACATCTTAGGTGCCCGGTGTACCCAAGTCAACGAATCCACCCCATCGCGGGATGGCTAGATTCCTCTGATTCGACGCGAGTGGATGTGTAAACGGGTTAGCCGGATAATCGCTTTTTCCCCAAACGTCACGTGCCCCTGCAAACAGGCCGTGTCTCCGGCAGGCAGGCTTCATTCCGGACTTGAAGCGCGATATAGTCGCCATCGAGAGAACGCCGGCAACCAGAGCTAGGCCCCAAGGAGAAAGCGCTCCAACGAGGGCGGCGATGCCACGCAAACTAGCCCACCAAACCAGGAGGGACGATGCTCGAATTTGATCCGCAGGTACTGAACGAGAAGGCGCTGGCGCCGCCGGAAGAGTTCAGCAAGCGGGCACACGTAAAATCGCTCGAGGAATACCGCGCCTTGTACGACCACGCGGTGAATCACCCTGAGGAATACTGGGCCGAGCAGGCCAAGCTCCTAGACTGGTCCGAGCCCCCGAAGAAGACCCTCGAATGGAATGCTCCACACGCAAAATGGTTTGTCGGCGGCAAACTGAACGTCTCCTATAACTGTCTTGACCGCCATCTCGCCAAGAATGGCAATAAGCCGGCGCTACTGTGGGAAGCGGAAGACGGCTCGACGGTCCAGTTCACCTATGCCGAACTCCACAAACGCGTCTGCAAATTCGCGAACGCGCTCAGCGGCCTTGGCGTGAAACCCGGTGACTGCGTTGCCGTTTACATGCCCATGATCCCGGAACTGCCGATCGCTCTGCTGGCGTGCGCGCGGATCGGCGCAGTGCATTCGGTGGTCTTCGGCGGGTTCAGCGCGACGGCTCTTACCGACCGTATCGCCGACGGCAAATCGAAAATCCTGATTACAGCGGACGGTGGCTTCCGGCGCGGAAAGGTCGTTCCTTTAAAAGACACGGCTGACGCCGCGTTGAAACATTGTCCGACGGTCGAGAAATGCATCGTTGTCGAACGCACAGGAGAAAAAATCGCCTGGGACGATACGCGCGATCTCTGGTGGCACGAACTGGAAAACGCCGCGCCAAGCGAGTGTCCCGCGCCGGCATTCGACTCGGAACACCCGCTTTACATCCTTTACACCAGCGGGACCACCGGTAAGCCAAAGGGTGTCCTGCACACGTCCGCTGGCTACCTGCTGCAATGCATGTGGAGCACGCGGCTGGTCTTCGATCTTCGCGACGATGATGTCTACTGGTGCACCGCCGACATCGGTTGGGTGACCGGCCACAGCTATATCGTCTACGGCCCGCTGGCGAACGGCGCGAGCATCGTCATGTACGAAGGCGCGCCCGATTACCCGCGCAAAGACCGCTTCTGGGAGATCGTCGATCGCTACAACGTCACGATTTTCTACAGCTCGGCGACGGCGGTTCGCGCCTTCATGGCGTGGGGAATGGACTGGATCAATTCGCACAGTTTGAAGAGTCTTCGGCTGCTCGGGACCGTTGGCGAGCCGATCAATCCAGCGGCGTGGAAATGGTATTTTGAGGCCATAGGCAAAAATCGTTGCCCAATCGTCGACACCTGGTGGCAAACGGAAACCGGCTCGATCCTCATATCCCCGCTGCCGGGCGCGACGCCTACGAAGCCAGGTTCGGCAACGCTGGCTATGCCGGGCATCAAGGCGCGCGTCGTCGACTTGAAGGGCAATCCAGTCAAGCCCGGCGAAACCGGCTATCTGACGATTGAGAGTCCATGGCCCTCGATGCTGCGCACGATTTACGGAGACGACGAGCGCTACCAACGCGATTACTGGCAGCGCATTCCCGGCGTCTATTTCGCCGGCGACGCCGCGCAATGCGACAAAGACGGCTACATTTGGGTGCTCGGCCGCGTCGACGACGTGATCAAAGTCGCCGGCCACCGTCTCAGTTCCATGGAGATCGAGAGCGCTCTCGTGGCACACGATTCGGTGGCGGAGGCCGCCGTAGTCGCCAAGCCCGACGAAATCAAAGGCGAGGCGATCATCTGCTTCGTCACTTTGCGCTCAGGGACTTCGCCAAGCAGGGAACTGCGCGGTGCGCTCATCGAGCACGTCTCCGCCACGATCGGCACGATCGCGCGTCCCGCCGACGTTCGTTTCTGCGACCTGCTGCCCAAAACGCGCAGTGGCAAAATCATGCGCCGCCTGCTGCGCGAACTGGCTCAAAAGGGCCGCGTCTCCGGCGACACCAGCACGCTCGAGGACATGGGCG
>JBOGNK010000053.1:0-3651 GCA_050747085.1 Candidatus Acidiferrales bacterium | reverse complement strand
GCTCCAGGGTCTCCGATAAGCGCCGGTGGATCGTCCGCGATCCCGCGGGCAATCAATTCGCACACGTCGGTCATTTCATCCACTCGTGTGCGGAGCTCGCTCAATCGCGAGCGCGTCGCATTGTTCTCAGTGGCCGGTCCTCCTGCTTCATTATTTGCCGCTTCGACTTGGTTTGTCTCCGCAGCGCCCGCTGCGCTATTTAGAAACGCGCGAATCACCGGAACCTGTTCGAGCGACGATCGCAGCGCAAGCAAGTCACGCGGAGTGGCGAGAGCGAGAGTGACGCGGCTCGTCAACCGTTCCAGATCGAGAATGCTCTGGAGGTACTTGTGAATTTCCTCGCGCGCGACTGTCGCAGCTTTCAGTTGCGCAACCGCAGTTAGCCGCGTTTCGATTTCCGAAAGAGAAATTTCAGGACGCAGCATCCACGCGCGAAGCAGCCGCGCGCCCATGCCGGTGGCGGTGTCATCGATCGCACGAAGCACGGTGGCTGATGCATCGTCGCCCGTGGCTGGCTCAACCAGTTCGAGATTGCGGGCCGTCACCGGATCCAGAATCATCGCGTCCTGCTGCTCGTAATACGCAATGCGATCGAGGTGCTCGAGTCCGGAACCGCCAACCGCTGAATCTGGCTGCCCGTCTGAATTGACGCCGATCGAGGATGTTTCGCGCAAATAGTGAACGATCGCGCCAGCAGCCGCCACCGCCTGCGCATGGCCGTCGAGCCCAAAGCCTGCCAGACCTGCGACATGGAATTGCTGTTCGATCAGACGCGTGCCGTAGGGAGGATCGAAAACCCAATCGTCAAGACGTGTTTCGGTCGCGGTCACAACGGCCGCATCATGATGGACAGCTTCGGCGACGCCAAACAGAGTTGTGGGTCGAGGCGTCAGAATCTCGCGCGGCTGCAGAATCTCGATCTCGTCACGCAGGCGCGCTTCCGCTTTCTCTCCGCAGAATTCGGTTGCCCGGAATTCACCGGTCGATAGGTCGAGATAGGCGAGGCCGATTACGGGATTGGTATCGTTCGCTTCCCAAGTGCCCGCCGCGGCCAGTTCCGCGTTTTCCGAACCGCCAACCTGCGCTCGCGCCGCTCTGGTCTTAGCTCGGCTGACGCCACGCGCGATCGCAACGAGGAAATTGTTTTCCTTGAGCTCGATGAGGGAAGCGCCGGTTGCCGTTCCCGGCGTGAGGACGCGGATCACTTCGCGGCGTACCAGTTTCTTGCCCGGGCTCGGTTGCTCCATCTGTTCGCAGATGGCGACTTTGTGACCGGCACGAATCAGACGCGTAATGTAGTTCTCGGCCGCGTGATAGGGCACGCCGCACATCGGCACAGCCTGCCCTTTTTCTTTATTACGCGAGGTCAGCGTGATTTGCAGGATTCGCGAGGCAACGATTGCGTCGTCGTAGAACAGCTCGTAGAAGTCGCCGAGCCGGAAAAGGAGCAGCGCCTGCGGATGCTGCTTCTTTACCGCGTGATATTGCCGCATGAGCGGCGTGTTGGGTTCCGTCACGGTGATCCCGCCGGAGGCGGCGGGACCCGATTATGCGTACTCGGCGCGCTCGCCGCAATAGCCCGCATAGCTGCTGTGGAAAAGTAGCGCATTCGCACGCGGGACGTGGTGAGGTCTTCGAATGCTTTTAACTCCCAACACTTAACTGTAAACTCTCAACTGCCTTCATGGACTTTTCCTTCAGCAGCGATCAGCTTCTCGTCCGCGATACAGTCCGGCAATTCATGGAAGCGGAAATGCGTCCGCTGCTGCGCGAATACGATCGCAACGAGAAGTTCCCGGCCGAACAGGTGCGCCGGCTTGGAGATCTCGGCTGCTGCGGCATGCTGATTCCGGAAGAATATGGCGGCAGCTCCACGGACACGGTCACTTATGCGCTGATGATCGAGGAAGTGGCGCGGGTGTGTGCGTCGACGGCGGTTACATTGAGTGTGACGAATTCGGTCGCCGCTGCGCCGATCCTGCGGCACGGTACCGAGGCGCAGAAGAAGAAATATCTGTCGCGACTGGCGCACGGGGAAATTCTCGGCGGATTCTGTCTCACAGAACCTGGCACAGGCTCCGACGCGGCCGGGATTCAGACTCGCGCGGTTCGCGATGACGATTCGTACGTCATCAACGGAACAAAGAGCTGGGTGACGAACGGCGGCGTTTCAGGCGTGTACGTTGTGTTTGCGAAGACCGATCCCGGGGCAGGCTCGCGCGGCATCACGGCGTTTCTGGTTGAGCCGTTGTTTCCGGGCTTTCGCGTCAGCCGCTACGAAGACAAAATGGGACTGCGACTTTCGCGCTCTGCCGAGATTGTGTTCGAGGATTGCCGCGTGCCGGCTGAAAATCTGCTCGGCGTGGAAGGGCAGGGCCTCCGAGTGGCGCTCGGCGCACTCGACGGCGGGCGCATCGGAATCGCCGCGCAATCGGTGGGCGTTGCACAGGGCGCGTTCGAAGCGGCGGTTCGTTATGCCAAGCAGCGTCGTACGTTTGGCCATCCGATCGCGGAATATCAGGCCATTCAATGGATGATCGCCGATATGGCGACGGAAATCGAAGCTGCGCGCGCGCTGACTCACTACGCTGCATTTCTACGCGACACCGAGCTTGTCCGCGAGGCCGCCTCTGTGTCTGCATCGAGCAGTTTAGAGGGGCGGAGCTCCGCCATTAAGGGCCTTTCTAGACAAGGGGCTTTAGCCCCTGAAACAGCGCGCAGCCATGTGGGACCGCACTCCGCGCGTGCCAAACTCTACGCCAGTGAGATGGCCAATCGCGTCTGCGCCCGCGCCGTGCAGGTTCACGGCAGCGTCGGCTATTCGCGCGAGACGGACGTGGAACGCTACTATCGCGATGCGCGCGTCCTCACGATCTACGAAGGCACCAGCGAAATGCAACGCCTGGTCATCGCCCGCGATTTGCTTCGGAAGGGCAGCTAATGGTTGGCTGTTGGTCCGACCGCCGGGCTGGCAATCCGGATGCGAGATTGTTCTTCGCTTGACCGCCCGAATGCTTCTGATTATGGTTATGCCACCTTAGGGCTCTCATACAATGAAATCACCGGCGATCAGGTCGACTTCATTTCACTTCCGTGCATACGTCATCACCCTGGCTTGCCTTGCTGGGCTCTCGTTTCCTCGGCAGCTCTGGGCGGGACAAGACCACCAGGCGAACAACCCCCAATTTAGCGTCGTCAAGATCTTGTGCGGCACCCAGGGAGAATTGCACGGAGCTCAGTTTGTTATGAACGACCAGAGGACGGCGTTTCATGTCCCGCAGGACCATGAAATCGTAATTGCGTTCGAGTGGCAAGGGACTCCCGGGACACACCATGCGGTGGGATTGTGGAGAAGCCCGGACGGCAAGGTGGCATTGACCTCGGATTTCGAGCTGCATTCGGACAGTACCTTCTACGTCGGCACGTGGACGCTTGCGATACCTGCAACAATTGCGCCAGGACTTTGGGCTCTGGAAGCCCAGATCGACGGGAAGCCGGCTGGAAGCCAAATTTTTCAGATTATTTCGGACCAACCTGCAGTCGCTCCGGTGCCACAGCCACCTTCGCCGGCCGAAATATACTCACACGCTGCGCCAACCACTGCTTTCGTTACCAGTCTGGACCAGAATGGAGAGCCCATCACGCGTGGCC
>JBOGNK010000052.1:0-10571 GCA_050747085.1 Candidatus Acidiferrales bacterium | reverse complement strand
GGCGGGCTCTAGCCGAGGAAAGGAGCCCGCTATCGAATAGCCGCTAACACAATTCGGATTAACAGCTTCTCCCTGCTTCCGTGCTTCCTTGTTTCCTTGCCTCCTCGCGTCCTTGCTCTCCGAGGTGAGCTACGAGACTTCGGCGCGCGGGATCTACTTTGTAGTTGCCGTTCGTTCGGTTCGTGCCGTACGATGCGCGCTTTCGGAGGGCATACATTGCGAATCTCAATTGTTTCCGTTCCTCTTGCAGCACTTTTGTTGCTTGCAACACTCAACGTTCGCGCGCAGATGCAAGCGCCAGCCTCAAACGACCCGGTAATCCAGCTCTTTCAAAAGCTAACCGGCGCGGCGGGACCATCCGGCTTCGAAGAGCCCGTTACGAAAATCATGGTCGACGAGATGAAGCCTTACGCGAACAAGATTACGTACGATGGCCTGGGCTCGATGATTGCGGAGCAAGGCAGTTCAGGGCCGCGCATCATGGTCGACGCGCATATGGACGAACTGGGCGGGCTGATTCGCCGTGTCAGACCCGATGGTTTCCTCAGCATGCAGATGCTGGGCGGATGGTTCGATCAGGCGCTGGTGGATCAGCGTTGGTGGATCATCGGCTCGAAGGGACCGGTGCTGGCGGTGACGGGAATCCGAGACATACACATCGCTTCGCGTGAAGAAGAGTCAAAGGTGTTCCCGCGCGATTCCTTGTATCTGGACATTGGCGCAAAATCGGCGGCCGAAGTTCGCGACATGGGCGTGGAGCCCGGCGACCCGGTGGTTCCGGATTCGCCTTTTGAGATTCTGAACGGCACGCAGAATTACCTGGCCAAGGCATGGGACGATCGCATCGGGCTGGCCGTGATGATCGAAGCGGCAAAGCGTCTGGCACATTCGCCGCACGCAAATCAGATTTTCTACGCGTCCACGGTGCAGGAAGAAATCGGCATGCGCGGCGCGATGACGGCTGCCAACGCGATCAAGCCGGACGTGGGCATCGTCCTGGAAGTGGGGATCGTGAAAGACGTGCCCAATGTGAAGCCTGAAGAAGCGCAGGAAGTTCTGGGCGGTGGGCCGGGAGTGTTTCTGTGGGACGCGAGCGAATTGCCCAACCGCAAATTCGTGGCGTTCGTAAAGGACACCGCGGCGGCCAATTCCATTCCGTTGCAGTACGATCTGATCACCGGGTACGGAGATGATTCGGCGATGATTCAGAAAAGCAACGGCGGCGTTCCAACCGTGAATCTGGTGGTGCCGACGCGTTACACACATTCGCACAACGGAATCATCAATCGGGGCGACTTCGACCACATGGTCGATCTGGTGACGGATATGTTGAAAAGACTGGACGCGTCGGAAGTGGCGAAGCTGCGCAGTTTTGCTCCGGCATCGGAATAATTCTAAGCGCGTCATGGGCGACGATGTGGCCCGACAAAAATGCCGGGGCTGAAGCCCGGCGCTACATGCGCACCTAGAGCAAAAGCGAGAACAAGAACGCCGGCGAGACGCCAGCGCTACAAAAAACGAAGCGCGTTATTTTCGCGCTGACTCGATTTCGTTGACGATGCGGGTGAGGTGGTAGACCTTGCCCATGCCTTCGAGCAGGGCGCGGCTATCGACGGCGACGGAGCGATTTTTCGCCGCGTCGTAACCGTAGTCGCCGCCGATCGAATAGATGTTGCCGTCGAAGATCAGGCCGACGATTTCGCCGTCCTTGTTGATCAACGGGCTGCCTGAGTTTCCGCCGATGATGTCGTTGGTGGTGGAAAGGTTCATCGGAGTGGAGAGGTTCAGGTCTGGCTTGGCCTTCAGCCAGCTTTCCGGCAGATTGAACGGCGGCGCGCCGGTGGCGCGATCGAACAGACCGCCAATGTTGGTGTACGGCTTGACCTGATTACCGCGTGCGTCGGTGAATCCCTTCACGGTGCCAAAGCTGAGGCGCGGCGTGAACGTAGCGTCGGGATAGACGCTGGTGCCGTAAATCGCGAAGCGGGCTTTGGCGATGCGTTCTGCTGCGGCGCGCGTGGGGGCGTCGACTTCAGCGTCGTATTTCTTGCGAAACGCCAGAAGGTCGGGCTCGATGGTGCGGGCAAACACGATCAGCGGATCGGTGGACGCATCGATCGCGGACTTGCCGCCTTTGTAGAGATCTTCGCGGACCTTCGCATCGTCAAGATGAGTGCCGCTGACCATGCGCTTCGCGAGTTCTTCCGGCGACTCCTTGCCAAGCATCTTCACGACGAGCGGATCGCCCACGCCAAGCTGACGCCGCGCTAAGGAAAGCAGCCAGCGAATCGTGAGTTCTTCCACATCCTTGTACATCGGCACCGGCGCGGCCATGTCGTGCTGAATGCGGACGAGAGCCTGATCGGTGTATTCGGGCAGACGCTCGCTGTTGGGCAACTCGCGCTGATAGGCGGAGCCGACGAGGGTGATCGCGTCGGTGAGCAGGCCCGAGAATCGGAAGGGGCGGGTAGCAAAGTTCTCGTCGAACAGGTTGGCGTCGGTCTGCTCGGCGCGCGCGATATCGTCCCACGCGGACTTGTCGGCGGCTAATTTGGGATTGGCGTCGACGGCACTGCGGAGTTGCTGTTCCTCGTGGACTTTCGTTTCGAAGAATTCGGTATCGAGCAGGGCCTGCTCGCGTCCAAAGAAAACCTTGTAGTCGTTCTCGTCGAAGAAAAGGTCTTCGTTGCCTTCGCGAGCGTGCTCAGGACTTTCGGTGACGAATCGCTCGAACAACCCACGATATTCAGAGACGGCAGGGATGACGGCGGGCAGTTCCGTATCGCGCTCGAAAGCGAGCTGCGCAACGGTGAGCTGGCGGCTGGTGCCTCCCGGATTGCCGGAGACGAATACGAGTTCGCCGGGCGTCGAACCGTTCGCGCTCCATTTCAGGTAATTGGGGCTCGATATTGGCTGACCGTTCTGGTAGACGCGGACGATGCCGATGTCGAAATCGAAGCGCGGGAAATTGAAGTTATCGGGATCGCCTCCGAATTGGGCGACGGACATTTCGGGCGCAAACACGAGCCGCACGTCGTCGTAACGATTGTAGTGATACAGGTCGTAGACGCCGCCTTCATAGAGAGAAACGACTTCGCAGAGCTTGGCGGGATCCGCGCCGCAACTTTTTTCGAGGTCAGCTTCCTTGGCATTGAGGGCGGCGTTGGCGGCGCTGCCGGTCTTGCCGGCGATGGCGCCCTGGACGTCGGCGGTGACGTTGGTGATCTGAGTGAGCTGATCGATCTCGAATGCGGGGCACTTGCGCTCGTCGGCGGGAGTGGTTGCGGTGAATCCGTTCTCGACAAAATTGTGCTCGGCGGTGGTGATTTGCTGGACGCAGTCGAGGACGCAATGGTGATTCGTCATGACGAGGCCGTGCGGCGAAATAAACGAGGCCGAGCAGCCTTCGGCGATGCGCAGGGACGAAAGCTGGACGTGATGGAGCCATTGCTGTGAGGGCGCAAAACCGTATTTCTGGCCGACGATGCGCGACGGGAAATTATTGAAGGTCCACATACCTTCGTCGGCGTGGAGCAGCAGGGGAGACGCGACGCAAACGATCAGCACAAGCAGGGCCAGGGCAGTCAGGTTGATTCGGCGATCGATCCTCATCATTTATTCCTTTGCGCGGAGTGGGAGGCCGAATTTTGGGAGCGGTCAATCTTACAACAGAAGAAGATGAGGCAGGGAGGCAAGAGGCAAGGAAGCGGGAAGCGCGGAAGCGTGGAACGGCTACGAGACGGAAACTGCGAGGGCGTCGGCGTGACAGAAGAATTCAGGGAACATTTCGAGAGGGTGCGCCGTATTGAGAATTAGGAAGCGCCTGCCAGTCCGGTGGGTCGTGCCTAGGAGGTGTTAACGATGCGAACGATACGAACCAGGGTTCAGGCGATGGCGATCGCGCTGTTGATGGTTGCGGGGATGGCGATTGCGGCGGCCCCGGCGATGGCGGCCGAGCGGTATCTGCACGTGCGCGTGCAAGATGCGGACAAGGGCGAGAACGTGAACGTCAACGTACCTCTCTCGATGGCGGAGAAGATTCTGCCGGCGATCAACAATGGCGATCTTCACAACGGCTGCGTGACGATTCACGATGCCGATTTGAATGGCGTCGACTTGCGCCAGATTTTGGATGCGGTGCGCACGGCGCCGGACAACGATTTCGTAACGGTGAATAACAACCGGCGCGGGCAACACATCCGAGTGGCGAAGTCGAACGGAAATATCGTGGTGCACGTGCGCGACGAGGAAAGGAAACAGCAGGAGGTAGAGATTACGGTGCCGATGACGGTGATCGACGCGCTGTTTTCGACGGCAAAGCAGGACGAGCTGAATGTTGCGGCGGCGCTGAAGACACTGGCCGAGACAGGCAACGGACTGCTGGTGACGGTGCACGACGCAGGGCAGAACGTGCGAGTTTGGGTCGATTCAAATGCAACGCCGGCGGAGTAAGAACAGTGACTAGTGGCGAGTGACTGGTGACGAGAAAAGCCAATCAAAGTGGTGAGTGACCCTTCAGCACCGTTCCGGTGCTTCAGGGCAAGCGAGTGGCGGGGAAGCAGTGACGAGTGGCGAGAAGAATCGAAGCGGCTCCTGCAGCCACAGAGACTAATGCGATGACGTTTCGTTCGGGCGAGGCGGAGTTGGCGTGAGGAGTGAATCATGATCCTGCTGGCAAAAGTCGGGCTTGTGATGGCGGGGACGGCGTTCGTGGGTGCGGGACTGCTTTGCAGCGACGGATTTGTGAACGTGAACGTCGAGCAGAAACAGGCGGACGGACATCACATCCACGTGATCGCGCCCGCCGTGCTGGGGCCGATCGCGGCACGATGTATTCCCGCGCGGAATCTCGATGACGCGGCGCGGCAGATTCGTCCATGGCTGCCGTTGATCGACACGACGCTGGACGCCCTGCGGCAGACGGACGACATCGTCCTGGTGGAGGCGTCGGAGCGTGACCAGCACGTGAAGGTGAGAAAAGTTGGCGGGTCGGTGATCGTCGATGTGGACGATCCGAACGAAACGGTGCACGTGTCTGTGCCGCTGCGGGCGGTTCAGGGGACTGTCGATGGGATTGCGGCTGCGGGACCGCAGTAGCGGCGTGTTCACAGGGGTTAAGAGAGATTCCCACGGCGGGCAGGCTTCGGCCCCTGAAGGGCCTCAGAATGACAGTTTCTAACGGGCCACCAAGCCTCGCGATGGAGGTTCGCTCCTCGAAACGCACGCTCGCCTCGGCGAGCAGGCAGGACGCCGTCTCCGTAGGTCGCTCCTTTCGCCAAAACGCTCAGGGCGAGCAGGCCGAGGCAACTTTCCTACGATTCCGATCCATATTAAGCAGCGACTCAGTTCCCCGGAAGCAAGAAGGATAAGGAATGCAAAACATTCTTGGCGCTATTCGTTACTCGTTCCGGCAATTTCGACACGCGCCTGTGTTTACTGTGGCGGCGGTGCTGACGCTCGCGCTCGGCATCGGCGGCACGACAGCGATTTTCTCGCTGGTTGATTCGGTGATGCTGCGGTCGTTGCCGGTGGTCGATCCGGGCAGCCTGTATCGGGTGGGCAGCGGGAACGATTGCTGCGTTCAAGGCGGCCCGCAAGACCAGTGGGGCATGTTTTCCTACCCGCTCTATCAAGTGCTGCAGAAAAATTTGCCGGAATTCGAAGCGGTGACGGCGTTTCAAGCCGGACCGAACCGGATGAGCGTGCGGCGCGAGTCGGAACGCACGGCGAAGCCCTTGCGCAGCGAGTTTGTGACGGGGACATATTTCTCAACGCTGGGGATTCGCGCGTTCGGCGGGCGGCTGTTCACGGAAAAGGACGATCAACCTTCGGCGGCGCCGGTGGCGGTGCTGAGCTATCAGGCGTGGAAGGGCGCGTATGGCGGCGATCCTTCGATTGTCGGATCGACGTTCGTGATTCAGGACCACGCGTTCACGATTATAGGCGTAGCGCCGCCGGGATTTTTCGGGGAAACACTGCGCGGGGAACCTCCGCAAATCTGGGTTCCGTTGCAGCAGGAACCGATGATCAATGGAGAGGGATCGCTGGTGCATCAGTCGGTTTCCGCGTGGCTGCGCGTGATCGGGCGACTGCGACCCGGAGCGACGACCGCCGGGATGGCACCGCGGCTTACGTCAATTTTGCGCGAGTGGCTGATGCGCGATAGCGGCTATCCGGCGAACTGGCTTCAGGACCTGAAGCGCGTGCTGCCAAAGCAAACGATTGAAGTGGTGCCGGCGGGGGCCGGCGTCGAGGCAATGAAGGACTCGTATGGGCGCAGCCTGGAAATTCTGTTTGCGGTGTGCGGAGTGGTTCTGCTGATTGCGTGCGCGAACGTGGCGAATTTAATGCTGGCGAGGGCAGCTTCGCGGCGGGCGCAGACAGCAGTCAGGCTGGCGCTGGGCGCATCGCGCCGCGAGATCGTCAAGCACGCGCTGATTGAAAGCGTGCTGCTATCGCTGATGGGAGGAGTTGCCGGACTCGCCGTCGCGGTGGGCGCGTCACGACTGCTGCTCGATCTGGCATTCCACAGCGCGAAATTTCTGCCCATCAGTACGAGTCCTTCGCTGCTCGTGCTGGCGTTCGCGTTTGTGGTGTCGCTGATTACGGGAATCGTGTTCGGAGGGGCACCGGCGTGGTTTGCCACGCGGACGCATCCCGTGGAAGCGCTGCGCGGCGCTGGTCGCAGCACGCACGACACGACTTCCGTTGCGCGGAAAACGCTGCTCGTTGTGCAGGCGACGCTTTCAGTGGTGCTGGTAGCGGGCGCGACGATGCTGGGACGAAGCCTGGGCAACCTGGAGCATCAGAATCTCGGTTATCAGAGCAAGGATCGAATCTCTGTCGAGCTGAACTCGCCGCCGGCTACTTATACGCAGGCGCAATTGCAATCGCTGTACCGGCAGATCGAAGACAAGCTGCGCGCAATGCCGGGCGTAAAGCATGAAGGATTAGCGCTGTACAACCCGCTGACGGACAACTGGGGCGAGATGATCATGGTGCAAGGCCATCCCCTTCCACAGTTCAACGAGGATGCCGGAGCGTCGTGGGACCGCATCACGCCCGGATATTTTGCCACGCTCGGACAGCCGATTCTGAGGGGACGAGGATTTACCGAAGCCGACAACGACACCGCAGCGCAGGTGGCCGTCGTCAACGAAACGTTCGTGAAGCGATTCTTTCCGCACGAGGATCCGCTCGAAAAGCATTTCGGCCTCGACCTGCCGGAAAACGCCGGAACGTACACGATTGTTGGGATCGTGGCGGACGCCAAATACGCGTCTTGGACGATGTACCGGCCGGCGCTGCCGATGTTCTACGTGCCGATGGCGCAGAGCGTGAAATATGCGAATGCGTTGATGGAAGAAATCGACCTGCGTTCGCATTTTGTCGGCGGGATCATGCTTGAAACCGGCAGCACAGCGGGTGCGGTGCAGGGCGACCTGACGAAGATGTTCGCCTCGATCGATCCAAACCTTACGATCATTCACGTCAGCACGATGCAGCAACAAATCGCGGATGTTTTCAGCCAGGAACGCGCTGTGGCGAGCCTGGCAGGACTGTTCGGGATCGTCGCTCTGCTGCTGGCGGCCGTTGGGCTTTATGGAGTTACCGCGTATTCGGTGGCGCAGCGAACGAATGAAATCGGGATTCGCATGGCTCTGGGCGCAGGACGCACGAGAGTTGTGCAGCTGGTGCTGCAGAGCGCATTCCGGCGCGTCGCGGTGGGGCTGCTTTTGGGAGTGCCGCTGGCGATCGGAGCAGGGAAGTTGATTGCGACGCAGCTCTACGGCGTGAAGACGTGGGATCCGGTAGCGCTAACGATCGCTGTGGTGGCCCTTGGGCTGTGCGCGTTTATTGCGGCTGTGATTCCGGCGCTGCGCGCGGCGGCGATTTCGCCAATCGAGGCGCTGCGAATGGAATAGGCGGACGGAACCCTTTTTTGCCGCAAGAAACAGAGGACGCAGAGAAATACTTTTTCCCCCCAAAACAAATGCAATAGTTTGCAGAGGACGCGGTTTTGAGTTGGGCCATGTGCGCCGATTTAAACAAGACCGAGTTCGCCACCCGAAGACCGTCGCTCTCAGTGGGTATTTGCACGAACGCAACGCACGTCGTCCCCGCTCAACAGACCAGGGCTTTCGATTCATCGGTCCACCCGAGGGTAATTGTTTAGTGCCCCTAAATCTGATCTGCGCGTCGCGTCAAAGACACCGATGTATCTTAATTCTGGCCCCTAAGACGCTTCGGAGATCAAGCGCGTGGTTCTGCCGCTGGCGAACGGGAAGTATCACAACCATGGGCGAAGGGGCGCGACCGTTCTCGCCTTCTCGGCCCTCGCGATTTGGTTTTTCCATTTTTATCTGTGGTATCAGTACGACGGCTCTCTCCCGATCCGCCCAGATGCATCCACAGGTAGGGTATATGCGCTCAATACGCACGGCCACTGTGTCTACCTGACAAAGACTGAAGATTTCAGGCTCTGGGGCTTGGCTTTCGTAACATCCATTTTGTTCATAGTGGCAATCATCGTGAACGGGCTGTTCGTGGAGGGATTTTCTCGGACGAAAATGCCGTGGGAAAAGAAACAGTGGTGACGGCTATCGGGGCGTGACTCGGCCCGTCGGTTCAATGCTCAAAAGTATCTGAGTTACTTTCCGCCGTTCAGCAAAGGAGGCGCGTCCTGCCGCGTTGAAAGTTGATTTGTCCCGAGCAAACGCTTCCGCTGGGGCTCGGAATGCTGCACTATGGGCGGCATGATTCCGACTCTGCGCCATTCAGCTGCGCTACTTCTGATTGTATTTGCCGCGATGTTCCCTCCAACTTTGGCCCGGTCTGCTGCCGCATCGCAGAATGGGCCGCGAACTATGCCCCCGACGCGCGATCCACACAGCCCCGGGTACGTTGCGGCGAAGGAATTGCCTGACCGGTCAAATCCGCCAGCAAACGTCGACGGGAATTTTATCGTCGGACCTGATTATGCCGCGGCAGCGGTTCCCGGCGGCAACGACACACCAAACGGAACCGTGATTCAGTTCGCGATGAGTTCGTCTGACAGCAAGATCTATCCGGGGATTGCCCGCGACCCGGACACGTTCGGAACCGTAGATCCCGCAAATCCCGCGCAGCTGATCGTGACGACCAGCCGCCCCGCGCCGTACACGCGGACGGTTGCTGTATACGTTCCCAAGCAATACGTGCCGGACACTGGTGCTCCGTTCATCGTCGGCGCGGATGGACCCGACCGTTTGCTCTTTTCGACTCTGGATCGCTTGATCGCTCAACGCAAAGTTCCCGTGATGATTGCGATCTCAATCGGAAACGGGAGCGGCGATGCGCAAGGAAGCGAGCGCGGACTGGAATACGACACAATGTCGGGGCGCTACGCAGAATTTGTTGAGCGCGAAGTTTTGCCTCTGGTGGAAACGAAGGCTCACGTGAGGCTCACCAGGAATCCTGACGGCAGGGCAACGATGGGAGGAAGCTCAGGCGGCGCGTGCGCGTTGATTATGGCCTGGTATCACCCCGAGCTTTATCATCGCGTCCTCTCGTATTCGGGAACGTTCGTCAACCAGGAGTGGCCGTACAATCCGCACATGCCGCACGGCGCGTGGGAGTTTCACGTGCATCTGATCCCGGACAGCCCGACTAAGCCGCTGCGAATCTGGCTGGAGGTTGGCGACCGCGATCTGCTGAATCCGAACATCATGCGCGACAACATGCACGATTGGGTTCTGGCCAACGAGCGCATGGCCAAGATGCTGGCGGCGAAGCATTACCATTATCAGTTTGTATTCGCGCGCAATGCGGGGCACGTCGACCGCGCGGTGAAAGGGCAAACGCTTTCCGAAGCGCTGGAGTATATCTGGGAGGGGTATTCGCCTGCCGCCACCGGGGATTGAAGGACACAGTTTGCCTGGGCGGCGTTTCGCGCGTCCCGAAAAAGGGGGACACGCCATGGCGGGCGGGTGGCACGCGTGAGAACAGCGAGTTGGCACAGCCTAAGGCGGCAGGAGCTGTTAATACGCGAGCGGCGGACGAGTCGCGGCTGAAGCCGCGACCTAGCCCAGGGGCTAAAGCCCACGCTTGGGCCGGTGGCGGACGGTATGACTGAAGTCATACCCTGACACGAATCCTCTCCGACTCCTCTCCGACCACACTTTGGACAAGGCTGTGCCGCACAAGCCCAAGGCTGCCGGGCTGAAGACCCCGGCGCTACGTTGAAACCTCAGACAAAAACAAGAATGCCGGCGAGACGCCATCAGGAATGGCGGGCGAGCGCGACAACAACAAAATTGGCACAGCTGGGGGCGGGTGTGCCACACAAGCAAATGCTGCTGCGGCCCTCTAGCAGTTTGTTGAAAAACACAGTTTCGCTGCAACTTTACGTGAGGAAACTCGTCTGAAGGAAGGAAGTGCCTGGAGGCGAGTGAATGCGTGGAGATGATAACCAGCAGGAAGGAATGTTCAGCTACGTTTCACCAGAGAAGCGTGTTCCAGCGGATCATCCGTTGCGACCGGTCCGCAAGATGGTGGACGAGATCCTGAAGGAGATGTCGCCGCAGTTTGCG
>JBOGNK010000051.1:0-4961 GCA_050747085.1 Candidatus Acidiferrales bacterium | reverse complement strand
ACATTGTTCTGCGTCGTTAGGTAGACGATGCTTCCCATCAGTTGCAGCACCACCGGATCGTCAGAGAGCGCCCCGCTCAGCTGTTGCGCTTCCTCCGGGGTCGTCGCCACCTTGCCGTTGTACAAATCGACGGCCAACGCAACAAATCCGGCGTCGGCAAGTTTGGCGGTCTGCTGCTTCACCCAGTCCGTCAGCCCCCACCAATCGTGGATGACGATCAGCCCGGGATACCGGCCCGGCTTATCGGGGGAGGCCATAAAACCGTCGACCGTCTCTTTGCCAATCTGGTAGTGAACGACTTCCGTCTTCGCGCACTGGGCGCGTGGTGTAAGGAGGCAAAACATGGCCGCGGCCGCCATCGCCGCGCAAGCAACGTGCACCTTCTTTGTTTTACTCACGTCGGAATCTTTCTACGTGTCTGTCATGTGCCCATTTCGGGCCGTAATGCATTGCGTGCAATTTGATGCGCCTTTTTGACGTGGCGTTGGGCCGGGAATATGCGACACCGGACTAATCATTCGAGCGCTCGACAATCACCGCCGTCCCATACGCGAGCACTTCCGTCACGCCCTGCATCACTTCCGTCGCGTCGTATCGGACGCCAATCACGGCATTTGCCCCGAGCTGCGCCGCGTGCGCAACCATCAAATCGAGCGCCTGCTCGCGCGTCTTCTCGCACATTTCTTCGAATAGTGTAATGTTCCCGCCCACCACCGTTTGCAGCGACGCTCCGAGCGTTCCAAACAGGCTGCGCGACCGCACCGTTACGCCCCGCACCAGCGCGACAGTCTTCGTTATCTGGTGGCCCGGCAAGTCGAAAGCAGTCGTAACCATGTCGCGAGTCAAGCTGTTCATTTGTCCTCCGAACGCCTCGGCGCTCGCTTCTCCGTCTTGATAATCCGCCATCGCATCTTAACCCGTTTCACCGCACCACTACCGGAATTTCCACGTTCGACGAATGCTGCTTCGACCGGAAGATTTTCTGCGTCGCCTTCTGGTAATCTGACGCCTTCGCCAGAAAAATATTCGGCACGTACTTCTGCGGATTGCGGTCGATGATCGGAAACCAGGTGCTCTGCACCTGCACCATGATCCGATGGCCCTTCAGGAATGTGTGATCGTTCGTGTGCAGGTCGATATTGAACGGCGTAATCTGGTTCGCTACCAGCGGCACGGGATGTTCGAAGCCCTTATGAAACCGTCCGCGAAAAACCTCGTCGGCGATCATCAGTTCGTAGCCACCCATCGATGGCTTCGGCGTGTATTTCTCCGGATATACGTCGATCAATTTCACGATCCAGTCGCTGTCGCTGCCCGTCGTCGACGCGAACAGATGTGCCACAATGTCTCCCGCCACGGTGACATCGCTTGCGAGCGGCTCCGTTTCCCATGTCAGCGTGTCCGGACGGTGCTCCACAAATCGCTGATCCTCCGTCAGCCACCAATACCACCGGCTCCCCTGCGAATACGTCTCCTCGATCGGTCTGTGTCTGTATGGAACTGGATTCGCCGGATCGGAAATATAACTGTCGAAAGCCTCGCCTGCGCGCGAGTCCTCTTTCGGCCCCTTCGCGCTGGGGTGCTCCATTGAATTGCTCTCCGCCCCCGGCGGATCGAACGACAGCTTGCCATCCGCGTGGAAATAAAGGTGCCGCTGTTCGACGCTCTGCTTCGGCGGCCACGCGCGCCACTGCTTCCACTCATCCGATCCGGTCTCAAATGTTTCCGCTCTTTGCAACGGCAACCCACCCTTGCCCTTCAGCCAATAGGCAAACCATGGCGCCTGAATCTTCGCGCGGAAATACGCAGCCGTAGCGCTCCCGAAATCGACATTGCCCAACGAATTCCCCGCGCCGTGCGACCAACCTCCATGATTCCATGGCCCAACCGCGAGGTAATCGTCATGGTTCGTGTCATGTGCCTTCAGTAGATCGAAAATCCGCACGGGACCGTAGAAATCTTCCTGGTCCCACCAACCCGCCACGTTGAGGTCCGGCACCTTCAGCGTCAGGTTCTGGAAATATCGTGTGAAGGCTTGCTTCTTCCAGAACTCGTCGTAGTTCGGATGCGCGACGAAGTTCTCCCAGGTTGGCAGCCTCCCATGCAGGTAAACCGTGTCCACATTCGACAACGGGCCGAGCTCCAGATACCAGGTGTACAGATCGTAGCGGTCGAACTGGAACAGAATATTCGTCTTGCCCGTTTCCATTTCCGCGGCGTATTCGAAGCCGTAGCTCAGCCGGAACGCACCGTTGTGATGGAAATCGTCGCCCAAAAACATGTCCGCCGGCGACGCCTGCTCTGATACCGCCTTCAGCGCCGGGTGCGGTTCGATGAGCGACATCGCGGTCAGCCATCCGCCGTAGGAAATTCCAGCTTCCCCAACGCGTCCATTGTTGTTCGGAACATTTTTCAGCAACCAGTCGATCGTGTCGTAGGTGTCTGTGCCTTCATCGATCGAATGGGGATCGGATTGGTCGCGCGGATCGCGGTTCATCACGAACGTTCCTTCGGAACCGTACCGCCCGCGAATATCCTGAAACACGAAGATGTAGCCGTCCGGAATCATTTCGCGATACAGATTCAGCAAGCTCGAGTAGCCTTCTTGGTCATCATTCAACCCGTATGGCGTGCGCGTCAGGAAAAACGGGAGCGCCTCCGTCGCATTCTTCGGGACGTAAATCTCCGTGTGCAGCTTCACGCCATCGCGCATCGGGATCATCACGTCCTGCTTCGTGAACGTCGCGGGGTAACGCGGCGCCTGTGTCTCGGCGTTCGCGACGTTGTGTGCTGCGCCAAGGCACAACGCCAAAGTAACAAAAAGTGACCCAATGGCGACCGCAGTCCTTATTGGCTTCAATTTCGCTCTCCGTCCACAGGGTTTCACGGCGGCGGAAGGATAGCACGCTTGCAAACAGAGGCAAGGAGGCGCGGATGCAAGAACGCAAGGACGTCATACTCGGGTTCATGGCGTGGCATCTAGCAGCGTCACAACAGGATAGTGCTAAGGAAATGTTGGGGTCACCGCGGAATGCGCCAAAGGTGCGCCCTGCGCGCCGTTTCGTCTTTGGGCACTCCTAGAACCCTTAAGGTAATGGCGTGGCGCCGTACCACTTAGCATAAGTTTTGTAAACCTCGACAATGCAATGGAACGAGCAGTCCGGATACGTGTCGCCCATATCGAAGCTTGCCGCCTTCGTGCGTGAATTTCTGCCCGAGCAGTGGCCACAGCTGCTGTTTCCGCTGGCGAGTTTTTTGCTTTTACTCGGCACCTCATATCCCTGGTACCACTTGTCGCTGGCCGGATTCGAACCAGACAAGCTTGCGAAATCTGCCGAGGCAACGCGCGCCATGCGCACTCTCGATTTCCTAGCGCGGTCCAATCAAGTGGTGCCCCAGTTCCTTGTACGCTTCGGCTTCTTCGCAAGTTTGGTCCTATGGACACTCCCAGTCCGAAAGGTAGTGCTGAAATTCGAACTCTGGGTGGCGATGCCGGTTGGCATGGCTGTAGTCGGTTACCCCACATTTCTTGCGATTACCGCGCGGCACCGAAATGCACTTCTGGAAAGCTTTGCAAAGTTGTTGCGACTTCAAGTTTCTGTTGACCACTGGTGGGTCCACTCGCTTGCCGATGGCTGCTATCTGTCATTGGTCGGTTTGTCTGTTCTAGCGGTCGGCTTGATTCTCGTCAGAAGAACGTTCGTTTCATTGCCCGTGAGATTTCGCGGTAGCCGGGAAGCTGGCGACAGCGACATTCCCGGTAAGGCACGGGACGTCTTCGTGTTTCTCATCGGAACGATGATTCTGGCGACCATCGCATCGGCTCCGCTGCTTTTCGCTGCGGTGCTTCGAATGCAGATTCCTTTGGCGCGTTTGTCGGTGTTTCCCATATTGGGATGGGGAATCGCCTCCCTCGATGCCGTTGCCGCAGCATGCTTGGCATTGTTTCTCTTTCGTGACAGAAGGCGCCAGATCGTCGCGCGGTTTCTGAAAGTGCCGCTGTCGTCGGATTGCGTGCTGGCCATGTTGTTGCCGGTCTGCATCATCCTGGTTCCGAGGTTTTTCCTCAAAGCTCTTGAATTGCATCTCGTCGCAACGCCGTTTACTTGGTCCGAGATGCTTGTTCCAGGCCCCGTTCCGTGGATTTTCCTCGTCTACTTCACAGCGTTCTTTGCCGAATTGGGGATTCGGGGTTACCTTCAAACCATTCTGGAAAGGCGATTTTCACTGAAGAGGGCGATATTTCTCACTGGCCTACTTTGGGGGCTGCTGCCGCTCAGTTTCGGCATCGTCCAGACGTTTCCGTTCGGCGTCTCTGCGTTTGTGCGTTCGCTGCCAACAACCTACCTGCCATGGTTCGCTATGCTGGTCGTGTACAGCGTGCCCCTCGGGTGGCTGTATGCGCGGACACGGTCGATTATTCCTGTTGCGCTGATGCACGGAACGATCGCCCTGCTCCACCTTGGTGAGGGTTATGAAATTCACATCAACCATCCGCAGTTGTATTGGGCAGAGCTGGGCCTGTGGGTTCTCACGGGGTGGTACATGTTCAGGCGACATCCAATCCACCCGGCAAGAGACCGATCAGTTCAACGAGAACCAACGTGACGAACGCGAAACGCTGAAGAACGCGCTTCCCGGCTGCGGCTTCAACTGAAAGCAACCGACCGCGACTGCCACGTAGAGCCTGCTGAGAAGCGCGGTCGCCGGTCGTTCCTTCGTTAACTACATTGCTTTCTGCGCGCGCCTGCATCGACGCTTCCACGCCTTTCTCACAGCAAGCAGCGAGAAGAATACCGGGTCTTCAGAGAGAGACGACGAGACAAGCGGGCCTGTGTGCTGCCTCAGCTGGAAATGGAGAAAGCGTTCATCCGTTAAGATAACGGAGCGAACACATGAAGAAGCAACGGAAGCATTACACGCCGGAAGAGAAGGTTGCCATTCTGAGGCGGCATTTGCTG
>JBOGNK010000050.1:0-13649 GCA_050747085.1 Candidatus Acidiferrales bacterium | reverse complement strand
GGTGTGGACGGTGAGATCATAGTCGAATCCGCTGCCGAGAACATTTTTCCCGAGATACCCGCGGTCATACGCCTCAGCGACAGCCTTTTCGAGAATGTCGATCACGTAGCGATACTCGCCGCGAACGTAAGCGTAACCTTGATGCGAATTAATCGCGTGGCCGGCAATCACCATGCCTTCGATCAGCTGGTGCGGATCCATTTCCATCAACGGGCGATCTTTGCAGGTGCCTGGTTCGCTCTCGTCGCAATTCGCGAGAACGTATTTGGGCTTGTTCGTATCTTTGGGAACGAAGCTCCACTTCATGCCGGTGGAGAAACCAGCGCCACCGCGTCCGCGCAGATTCGACTTTTTCACTTCGTCGATGATCTGGTCCGGCGTCATTTGCTTCAGCGCCTTTTCGAGCGCCTTGTAGCCGTCGTTCTTCAGATAAACGTCGATCGATTTCGCGTTCGGGATGCCGAACCGGCGGCTGACCACTCGCACTTCGGCCGGATCGGGAGGATGCACGGAGCCGGAGGTGACGGGTGCAGGCGCAGGATGGCGGCCATCTTCGATCTGCTCGAGGATCTTGTCGACTCTCTCGGGATCGAGGTTTTCGTAGAAATCGTAGTTGACCTGGATGGCCGGCGCGCCGGTGCAGGCTCCGATGCACTCGACTTCTTCGAGCGAGAACGTGCCGCTGGGCTGGACTTCTTTATTGCCAATTCCGAGCCTCTTCTGAAGGTGCGCGTAGAGTTCGTTGCCGCCGCGCAGCATGCAGGAAATGTTGGTACAAACCTGGATGTGATAGCGGCCGGCGGGCTTGCACCGCAGCATCGAGTAGTAGGCGAGCGTTTCCTTTACCTGAATGATGTTCAGGTCGAGCCGTTTGGCGATTTCATCGAGGACGTCGTCGCTGAGCGAGCCGTAATGGTCCTGCGCGTACAGCATCATCGGGATCAGCGCCGAACGCTTCACGGGATAACGCGAGATCAATTGCGAGAATTTCTGTTCGAGATGCGGCGGAAATTCCATCAGCGGTCCACTTCTCCCAGAACGATATCGGTAGTGCCGATGCATGTCACCACGTCGGCAATCAGGCGGCCGACGGCCAGCTTCGGCAAGGTCTGCAAATTGACGAACGATGGCGTCCGGAATTTTACGCGATAGGGCTTCGGCGAGCCGTCACTCACAACGTAGACGCCCAGCTCGCCGCGCGGCGATTCAATCACCTGATAGACTTCGCCCACCGGCGGCGCGAAACCTTCCGTGAAAATCTTGAAATGATAGATCAGCCCCTCGATCGAGGTCTTCATCTCCTCGCGCGACGGCGGGATGATACCTTGCACTGCGGCGCGGAACGGGCCTTCCGGCGGGATCTTGCTCATCGCCTGTTTCACGATCTTTATGCTCTCGCGGATCTCAGCGATGCGGACCAGGTAGCGCGCGTAGCAGTCGCCACCCGTGTTCGTCTGAACGTTGAAGTCGAACTCGTCGTAGCTCGAATACGGAAATGCCTTGCGTATATCGTAAGCCACGCCACTTGCGCGAAGCAGCGGACCCGAGACGCCCATTGCGATCGCGTCTTCGGCGCTCAAGATACCGATGCCCTTTGTGCGCGCGATCCAGATGCGGTTCTGCGTCAGCAGATCTTCGTATTCGTCAATGTGGCCGGGAAGCGAATCGATCACACGCTTCACGCGGTCGAGCCAGCCAGGCGGCGGTTCAAGCGCCAGGCCGCCAATGCGAAAATAACTCGTCATCATCCGCTGGCCCGAGACGTACTCGAAAATCTTCATGATCTCTTCGCGTTCGCGGAAGCCGTAAAGGAACACGGACATCGCGCCCAGATCGATGGCATGAGTCCCGAGCCAAACGAGGTGCGAAGCGATACGAGTCAGTTCGGTCAGCAGGACGCGAATGTATTGCGCCCTCTTCGGAATCTCGATTCCGAGCAGCTTTTCGACGGCGAGGCAGTAACCGAGATTGTTCGAGAGCGGCGCAAGATAATCGATGCGGTCGGTGAGCGTGATGACTTGCGAATACGTCTTCGATTCGCAGCTCTTCTCGATTCCGGTGTGGAGATAGCCGATTACAGGATCGGCCTTCAGGACCGTCTCACCATCGAGTTCGAGAATCACGCGCAAGACGCCGTGCGTCGATGGGTGCTGCGGCCCCATATTGAGGACCATCTTGTTTTCTGCGGGAGCTGGCTCGAAGGTTGTGGCGGCGGCCGGAGGAGCGTTCGCTGAATTGAGTTGGTCCATTAGCGATAACCCTCCGTGGGATAGTCTTTGCGCAGCGGGTGGCCTTCCCACTCATCGGGCATCAGAATGCGGCGCAGATCGGGATGGCCTTCGAACTGGACACCGAACATATCGAAAACCTCGCGTTCGTGCCAGTTCGCGGTAGGCCAAACGCCCGTCACGGAATGAACCACGGGATCAGCGCTTGAAAGCTTCACCTTCAACCGCAGCCGCAAGCGCTTTTCAATCGAGAGCAGGTGATAAATCACCTCGAAGCGCGGTTCCAGCGGGAAACGGTCGACGCCGCTCAGGTCGGAGAGGAAGGAGAATTTCAGCGAAGGCTCGCCGGCCAGAAATTCAACGGCGGAGATAAGATGCTGGCGCGGGACGACCACCGTCGTTTCGCCTCGAAACTCAATCACTTGGGCGACGGTGGAAGCGTTCCATTCCTTCAGTTTTTGCACTACCGGATTTGTGCCGTTTTCCTGAGATTCCACTATGAATTGGTTCCTGGGCGCAGCGTTTTATTTATTCCAGTCGAGCGCGCCCTTTTTCCAAAGGAATATATAACCTGCGAGCAAAATTAGAATGTACAGCACCATTTCCACAAAGCCAAACAGGCTCAGATCGCGATACACGAGCGCCCATGGATACAAGAAAATCGCTTCAATGTCGAACAAAATGAAGACCAGCGCCACCATGTAGAAGTGCACGGAAAACGGCTCGCGCGCGTCTCCCGTCGGATGAATGCCGCATTCGTAAGGTTCATCTTTTTCGCGTGTGCGTTTGTGGCGCCCTACCAGCGTCGAAACGGTCACCAGCGCGCCGGCAAGTCCGCAGGCGAGCACGAACATCAACAGTAGCGGAGCGTAGGTGTCGAGGTAGCTGCTTTGCATCTTTCTTGCGTCTGCGGTCCCTCTCGGGGTGTTCCGAAAGGGAGTTGATATAATAGCGGCGTGAACGCACATCGGTCAAATAAACTCCGCAATTTCAGGGTATTCTTTTTTCGCAGCAAACTAAGCAGGTCTTCGCAATGATAAGCGGGGACGGATGAGTTCGGGATTCAATACCGACGTTCGCGTCGACGAGCGCGTTTATCACGTTCAGACAGAAGATCGCGGCCCCAGCCGCCCGGTGATCGATACGATGGTGTATCAAAACGGGCGCGTGGTGCACCGGCGCAACTGCAACTACAAGCATTTCGTCGACTCCGTCGAATTCACGCCGGAAGGCTTGCGGGAACGCGTCGAGGAACAGCACAGGTGCGTGATAGAAGATTTGCGGTCAGGGGCTCTGAACGGCGATAAGTCAACCACGGCGGACGCTCAGCCTGAATCGGTGGCCCAATGTGGGGCTGCGACCGCTAAGGATGAGGGCGAAGCTGCCGTTCACGTTGCCGCGCCTGCCGCAATGAAAGAGGGACTAGCGCCAGTTGCCGCTGGAATCCGATTGCAACTGCTGAATCCAGAGTCGTGGCTAACAGCAGGCAGCATCTCGCTGCAGCTTGAGATTTTGAGGCGGACCGACCAGCAACCTCAATCTGCGGCGCAGGTAGAAGCGCTGATCGAAGGTTCGCTTGACGAGGCTCGCCACGGGGGGACCGCAGACGAAAACGGCCGCGTGCAAATCCACTTTCCGATGCCGAAACTCGGGAAAGGCGGATTGGCGCTGGTGATCCAGGCGAAAGCCCACGATGGCACGGATGAACTTCGGTACGTCATGCGCTCCAATCCTCGCGCGCCGGTGGGCAAATAGCACGACGCACGAATTTACCCGCCATCTTCTTCACAGATGACTAAGGCCGTTTCCGCCCCGTGTTTCCGATTCCGATTTGATGAGATAGGTATAATATCAATCGACCAGTGATCTTTCTCAGTAGGAGTTTTACGGATGACAGTCGTAATCAATGGCGAATCACAGCAGATTCCTGACGGGCTCACCGTCGCGGCGCTTCTTGGGCACCTCGGTATGCGATCTGAACGCGTTGCGATCGAGCGCAATCGCGACATTCTGCCTCGCGCGCTGTGGACGGAGACGCAGATCCAGGCTGACGATTCCGTGGAAATAGTCCAGTTCGTTGGTGGCGGCTAGGCGGGCAACGCACACCGGGGGCGTTTTGCCGGTCAGGTTGTCGGTGCGTCAAACTCCAATCTGTGATTCTACGGTGGCTCGAGCGAGTGCAGCGCACAAATGACGTCCGAACGCTTGCAGGAAATCAATAAAGTACTCGCGGCGGCCCTGGAAAGGCGGCCGGAAGAGCGTTCGGCCTATCTCGACGATGCCTGCCGCGACCCGGACGTGCGCCGGCAGGTTGAAGTGCTGATCGCTGCACGCGACCGCGACGAACACCTCGAAACGCAATCCCTAAGTGCCGCCGAAACTCTGTCCGGCGGTACCAGGGTTGGGCCATACGAGGTTCTTGCCCCGTTGGGAGCGGGGGGCATGGGCGTCGTGTATCGGGCCCGCGATCTGAGGCTCGAGCGGGAAGTCGCAATAAAATTTTTACCTATTCATTTCCTCGTCGATCAGGCTGCTCGAAGCCGCTTCCGCCAGGAAGCTCTCGCACTGGCGAAAGTGAATCATCCAAACATCGCCAGCGTGTACGACATCGGTGAAGCAAATGGAGCTGATTACCTGGTAATGGAATACATTCCCGGGGAGTCACTGGCGCAGAAGCTGAAATCCGGCGCCCTGCCCGTTGCTGAAGCAATGTCGGTCGCCTCGCAGGTGGCTGCAGCCCTTGAAGAAGCGCACGAGCGGGGAATCGTGCATCGCGATCTGAAACCGGCGAATATCATCGTGACCCCGAAGGGCCACGTTAAGGTGCTGGATTTCGGGCTGGCGAAACTGCTGTCCGTAGCGGAAACGGAAAACACGCCGACGTTTTCGAAATCGAGTGGAATCGTTGGGACGCCGCTTTACATGTCGCCCGAGCAAGCCGAAGGGCGGCCAGTTGATTCGCGGACGGATCTGTGGAGCCTGGGCGTGGTTCTCTACGAGTCGATAGGTGGGCAGCCACCATTCGACGGTACGGCCCTTACTGTGCTGCGCGCAATTTCTCAGGAAAAGCCGAAGCCTCTGCGGGAACTGCGGGCCGATATTCCGCCGGAAGCGGAGCAGATCGTCTCCCGCGCGCTTCAGAAGGACGCGGTGAAACGATACCAGTCCGCCGCAGAGATGGAGCGCGATCTCTCGTCAGCCTCGACGCGGCTCAGTGCTCCCGCGGCGGCCGTCGGACAGTCGGGGGTGAAAGTCCCGTTTGGGTTGGCGATAGCGGGTGCGATCCTGTTGATCGCGGTGTTGGTTTCAGCGGCGTGGCTGTATCACCGTTCGAACGAACGAGTTTGGGCGCGCGACCAGGCCATTCCTGAGATTGCGAAGCTTCAGAATCAGCGCAAGGCGCTCGCAGCGTTCCTCGTGCTAAAAAGGGCCCAGGAAATTCTGCCCCGCGATGCGCGTCTTGCGCAGCTTGCGGCGGACAGCACGGGGCTGGTGTCGGTCGCCTCATCCCCCTCCGGCGCGAGTGTCGAAATTAGAGACTACCTCGCTCCGACGAGCGCATGGTATCGGCTGGGGACTACACCGCTGAACAACATCCAAATTCCGAACGGCTACTTTCAGTGGCATGTGTCGAAACAGGGCCTTGGAGAGTACGTGGCTGCTCCGTTGACAGCACCGCGGATGAACTTTGCTCTGGATAAACAGGTTTCAGCCCCCGCCGGAATGTCCTGGGTGAGCGGAGGCACTTGGGCGAATTTTATCGTCTTCGTAGGGCTGGTTGGCCCAGACCAGTTGCCGGCGTTTTACATCGATCGCTACGAAGTGACGAATAGTCAATATCAGCAATTCGTTGACGCGGGCGGATACCAAAACCGCAAATATTGGACCAACGATTTCGTGCGCGACGGCAAGGAAATAGAGTGGGATGCCGCCATGGCGCTGTTTCGCGACGGCACCGGGCGACCCGGGCCTTCGACCTGGGAAGGCGGGCACTATCCAGAAGGACAAGGCAACTACCCCGTGTCCGGAGTGAGCTGGTACGAAGCCGCCGCCTGCGCGGCGTTTGCCAACAAGAGTCTCCCCGCGTTTGCGCAGTGGTATGACGCCGCATCGCCGGAGCAGACCCACTATATTGTTCAGAATAGTGATATTTCGCTGTCGAAACCTGCGCCGGTTGGTCAGTTCCAGGGACTGGGCATCTATGGAACGTACGATATGGCGGGAAACGTCCGCGAGTGGGTTCTGAACGACACGGGCGAAGGAACGAAGTTCATTCTGGGCGGCTCGTGGAGATCTCAGACATATCTCTCTATCGATCCGCAAGCGCTCTCGCCATTCGATCGCTCGCCTGAGAATGGGTTTCGTTGCGTGCGCAATACCGCTCCTTTACCTCCCGAAATGTTGCGCCCGGTCAGGAAATTCGAACGAGACTTTTCGACGTACAAACCCGCGCCCGACGATGTGTTCCGCGCCTATTTGGCTCTGTACGCATATGACAAGACGCCGCTGCACGCGGAGGTAGAAGGTATCGTCGGAGAAACCGATGATTGGCGGGAGGAAAAAGTCACCTACGATACGGCTTACAACAACGAGCGGATGGCCGCATATCTCTTCCTGCCGAAGCACGTCCGACCGCCGTATCAGACCGTCGTTTTTTCGCCCAGTGCCAGGGTGCTTGACCTTCACGACAGCCGCAAGCTTGGTGATACCAAGTTTTTCGACTACATCGTTCAGAGCGGCCGCGCAGTGTTGTATCCCGTCTTCTATGGCACCTACGAACGGCAAGGAACAAGTGTTTATGTGGGCGCGGCGCAGCAGTTGACGTATTTGGCGAACAAGTCGAAAGACCTCGGCCGCTCGCTCGATTATCTTGCCACTCGCCGCGATATCGACACGAACAAAGTAGCTTATCTCGGGGTCAGCATGGGTTCGGCCGAAGGCGTTATTTATACGGCGATCGCGCAGGACCGGCTGAAGACCGTGATCTTCCTCGATGGCGGATACTTTCTCGGCCAACCTCCACGTGGCGGCGACCAGGCGGATTTTGCGCCACGCCTCAAACTACCCGTCCTGATGGTGAACGGCAGATACGACTATGTGTTCTCGCTGGAACAGTCCCAGGATCCATTGTTTCGGATGCTCGGCGCCCCCGATGCCGAGAAAGAGCACGTCGTCTTCGACACTCCGCATGACGTGACGGAGCGCCGTTCTGAATTGATCCAGGTCGTCTTAGGCTGGTTGGACAAGTATCTCGGCCGAGTTGACTAACCCATTAAATACTCGGATAGGGTCTTGTACAGCATGTGTACACCAACACCCGCGGTTGCATTGGGAAACAACCGTATAGCACCTCCATGGCACCGGGTGGTAAGAGACCATCGGAGGGGAAGTGTCAACGTCGATTCTTTTCGCGGACGACAGTCCCGCGGTGCGGCGTGCGATTCGCTCCGTCTTAACCTCGGAATTGGGCAGCAGCATCGTCTGTATCGAGGCGGGTGACGGCGAAGAAGCGCTAAGCAAGGCCATTGCCGCTCAGCCGGACATTGTTGTCCTCGATATCGCGATGCCGGGCCTCAACGGTCTGGAAACAGCTCGCTACATCAAGCAACACTGCCCGAAAAGCGCGGTGCTCGCCATCAGTAGCTACGACCTGGAAGCCGTCATTCCGCGTCTAACGTATGGCATTAGCGGTTTCGTTCGTAAGGATGCGATGGGGTCGGATTTACTGCCCGCGATTCAAGCTCTTCTGCAGGGAAAGACCTACTTCACCTACCAACTCGCGGCTGACTCTCGCGTGCGCACGACTTCTGCCCGCCTTACATAAGGTTACTGTTGCGCGACGCAATTAGTCTGTCGATCCCGATGCAGCGCGCGTTTGTGGGGATCGTTCATTGGCCGCCCGGTCAGCGGTCAGCTTGTCGATCGCGCCGATAAGCGCTCGAGCTCCTACCGCTTTGGAAACGAACGCGTCCCCGCCCACCATTCGAGCTGTTGCCGGCACTTCGTGCAAGCTGAAAAAAATTATTTTCGTCGACGGCGCCACTTCCTTTATCTGAGCTGCCGTATCGAAGCCAGACAGGTCTCCGGCAAGCATGAGATCGAGGATCACTACATCGGGTCTACGGGCCAGAACTTCCGCAACGGCAGCTCGACCGTCATCCACTTCCGCGCAAATCAGCCATTCCGGCCTCTGGGCAAGTAGCGTCCGGATTCCCATGCGTACGATTTCGTGGTCGTCCGCAACCATGATACGAAAAGGCATGTTGTGCACGCTTTCAGGGCGGACTGGACAATCATCCATCTAGTCACGCTCCATATATTTCCACCCTCAGGGAATTCCCGCGCTGCGGGCGGGTCCAAAAAACCGGTGCAAGCGGAAGACCCCGCGTCCGGACGGCGTAGCGTTGCCAGCTTGCGTCGTTCATTGTCGCCACTCCTCTACCCAGTAGCGCTTCGCCGCAAAGCCGTCCGACATTCCCTTCCACCCGCAGCTCTCGCATCGGAGTTCAAGTGTTCGCATTCCGAACTCTTCGGGGTTCTTGGCCTCACTCGTCGCAGCGAGCGGCAAGGGGCTGCTGCATCGCACGCATTCGAAAAGAAGAACATGCACGAACGGATCATTGTTTCGTTCGATCTGCACCTCTCAACCCTACCGGATAGCGGGCATGGCGGCTATCGGCTGGAACGGCCAAAGTTCGGAGGATGGCTCTGGGCGGGTAGTCAGTCAAATTACCCATCAGGCTTGCCCGACATACTGTACCCACCAGTTGGCTGCACTCATTCTCTAAGGCCTAAGGCCGTCGACACGATCTCTAAGGTCCGCCGCTCGCATTGAACGAACGCCACGGAGGGACCACGTTTACACGCGACGGCTGGCAGGGATTAAATGCTGCGTTCGCGGTTTGGCGTGTACGAAATGCCTAAGTTTTGCCAGTTTCAGGGGCCTTGACGCCCTCCGGATCCGACGGATCAACCTGCGCGGGTTTGGTTTCGGGCGTTCCCGCGAGTAGCTTTCTGACGCACTCCACGAAATTCGCCGCTCCATCCGACTTATCCACGCTCACAGTCACGCCCACAGCGGCGGCTACGGCTGGAACGGCGCCGTACATGGTCAACAGCACAATGGGAGTCGTTGGAAAGCGATTTCGCAATGCCGATGATGCTTCGATGCCGCTCATGTTGGGCATCCGAAGATCGAGCACGATCAGATCCGGTGAGAAGCGGTTGGCTTTTTCCAACGCGTCAAGCCCATCCACTGCTTCGGCGCACACGACGAAACCGGCGCTCTCCAGCGCACTGCGAAGAACCTTGCGCACGCCTTCCTGATCATCCGCAATGAGGATGGATTTGAACATAAGACTGCGACGGACGGGCTGGGAACCCGGCTGGCAGGTAAGCGTATTCTCGGCTGCGATGCACCTGCAATACATTTATCTCCCGATTTGGCCCTAGGGTACCCGCAGTGCGACCGGATCGATCTCGCAAACTTCATGGTCCAGTTATGACTACAGTGGCTTGCGACCGACCGCGCAAATCCAATTCGTTCCCCGCCGGTGTTCCGTTCGGACGTCCGTGAATCCCGCTTCCTCAAATAGAGCGCAGTGCTGCGCATCAGTCAGAACGCTGCGCGTAGGAGGGGCATGATGGCGCCATAGACGAACCTGAGCGGACCACCTCGATACGTTTCAGCGATCAGGACAAGGGTGCCGCCCGGCTTCAACGCCCGAAGAACTCCCCGCATATTGGCGGGAAGGTCCGGCCAATAATAGTGAGCCTCGACTGCTGTAATCAGGTCAAACTGACCTTCTGGGAAGGGCAGCGCGGCCACGGAACCCTGTACGACGTGAACCTGCCGGGGTTCGCGGGAATTGGTCCGTTTCGAGACCGCCGCGCTCGTCGGGGAATAATCGACGCCGAAGGCTCGGCCCTCCCGCGCCAGGGCCGCAAGCTTCTGGAGAGTGCGTCCGCTCCCGCAGCCTACGTCCAAAATCGTCGCGTTCGCCGGTGCCGTAATTTGCCGGAGACCCCAATCGGTCAAAGCGGCGTGACTTACATTCATGGCATTCAGCACGCGCTTGCCGAAAATCCCGCTCGGCTTTCGAACCTGGCGAAAGGTCCAGGCGACGAACCCGGCCGATAAGACTGCCAACAATATGCGAGCCATTGTCTTTCGCTGGGTCGCAGTAATCGAGGCGAATCGCTCCGCGGTCTACAGCCCGGTCAGGAGATGGCCCAGCTTTTCGCGTTTCGTGCGGAGGTACGCGCGCGAGCGGGCGCTGGTCGGAGGCCGGCAGGGAACCCGCTGCGCCACGCGGACGCCCGACTTTTCGAGCTGCTTTACCTTATCTGGGTTATTCGACAGCAACCGCACGCTTCCGACGCCCAGCGCTTTCAACGCCTCGGCGGCGAATTCGTAATCGCGCGAGTCGGCGTCAAATCCGAGCTGCCGGTTTGCCTCGACCGTGTCCAGACCGGCATCCTGCAACTCATACGCCCGAATCTTGTTGATCAGGCCAATCCCGCGGCCCTCTTGAGGCAGATACAGGACGATGCCTGTACGCGCTTTTGCGATTCTACGAAGTGAAAATTCGAGTTGAGCGCGGCAATCGCATCGCTGCGACTCGAAAACATCTCCGGTCAGGCATTGCGAATGGACGCGCACCAGCGGCGCTTTCGCCTTCGCGTGCCTGGTGGGTCCGTCCAAGTCGCCATGCACGATCGCGACGGCTTCATGGCTCGGTTCGGAGCCCTGGACAGCGAAAATCTCGAAATCACCGAACGATGTCGGCAACTCTGCTCGTGCCACCACTCGTGCCTTCGGTCTGGATCGGTGTTTCATCGGGATCGCGCATTATAGCAGGCTCTCTTAGACTGTTCGCCCACCCTAAAATTGTCACTGGCCAAGGCACCATACCTTTACATCCCTTCGCGCTTTGGCTAACTTAGCCCAGAGCCCGCCAGACGTAGGGAGGCCTGCGTGCCGCAAGCATGGTCTGCTTGTGCGTGCGTAGGCATCGAACTGCCGACTCAGCGGGCCTATTTGACGCAAGCCGGGCGCTTTCCCGGTTCACTCTCAATCAATGACCAACGTCTCCACGTTAAAGGATTTCTTCCTCACACTGCTGCTGAAGGTCTGCTGGGCGGCGGCGTTGGCTGCGTTGCTCGTTCGCTTTCGATCCTTTTGCAACCTGCTCTTCACAGAGACTCGCACCTCGCAGGAAAAAGCCAAGCTCCTGCTTTTCGTGACACCCCCTCTAGCGCTCGGCGTCGTGCTCCGCATCGTAGGGCACTATCAATTTTTTGATTTGATGCTCGAGGGTTCGTTCCTGATGGGAATCGTTGGAGGCCGAATGGTTGGCCTGCTCGGCGGTTCGCTGATCAGCCTGCCTGCTTTCGGGATGCACGAATGGCTATCGACTCCCGTTGCCGCCTTCGTTGGATTGCTTGCTGGCGTTGTCCGCAACGAAATGCCGGAAAAAGAGGACATCTGGCGCTTCGGCCCGTTCCTCTGGTTGAACATTCCCCAATCGGTGTGGAAACTGCTGCGCTACAACGAAGGCAACTGGGCTATCCTTCCGCTTCTGATGTGCGCTGCGTTCGAGTCAGGACGCATCCTGCTCGTCACGGCGATCCGCCGGCATCCCACCTGGCTGATGGCCGAATATCCTCCGAATTCCAGTCTGCTGATCCTCGAGGTTTTTGCGTCCGTTATCTGCGTCGGCGTCGCGATCAAGATATGGAACAACACGCGCACGGAAATGAACCTCGCGCAGAACCAGCAGATGCTGCTCAAAGCGCGCATGGACGCGCTCACGAGCCAGATCAATCCTCATTTCCTCTTTAATACGCTGAACACGGTTTCTTCGCTGATTCGCATCGATCAAGACCAGGCTCGCGGCGTCGTTCTGCGGCTATCCAAGATTTTGCGACGCCTGCTGCGCAAGCACGAAATGTTCGTCCCGCTGCGCGAAGAACTCGATTTCATCGACGACTACCTCAGCATCGAAATGATCCGGTTCGGGCACGACAAACTGCAGTTTTTCAAGGAAACAGACGAAGCGTCGCTCGAAGCGGTGGTCCCCAGCATGTTGTTGCAGCCGATGGTGGAAAACGCGATCAAGCACGGCATCGCGCCGCGCCTTGAAGGCGGACAGATTTATTTCCGCGCGCACGTGACTGATGGCAGGCTCGCGCTCGAAATCGAGGACAACGGCATCGGCATTCCCCACGAACGCCTGGGCGAGGTGTACGGCGGCGGCATCGGCATCAGCAACGTCAACGAGCGACTGCGTCTGCTGTACGGCGATCAGTTCAAAATGGATATTCGCAGCCAAGAGGGGAAGGGCACCATCATCCACATCGAACTTCCCGAAGTCGCCTCCGTCGCCTCGCCGGTGAGCTGAGGGGTGGTCGCGAGCTTATCCGTGAGTGCGTCAAGTCGTGCCGGGAGATGCCAACACGTAGAATTACCGTTGCAGGGGGATGTGGATGGAACCGACGGCGTCGAAGTTTTCGTCGTGAAGAATGACGCAGAGGGTTTGCGCCTTAGGTTTGATGATCACCCGTATTGGCAGATCCCACCCATTCTTGGAGATTTCCGCGTACTTTGGCGGCGGCAGGTCAGCGTTAACTTGCTTTGGAGTGATGCCGATAACGTGGTCGTGCTTGTCTAATTGCATGAATACGATTTCGAGTCTGCCGGTCCAATGGCCGTTGGACTCTGCAGTCAGCGCCTCAGCAAAGGAGTCGGGCGGAACGTGAACGATCGCATCGATGCCAGCTTCCTTCGCGTTCCCCACCGGAGCGATGCGAACACTGAACAGCCGCTGTGTCGCTTCGAGTGGGGTTTCAGCGATCGAATTAAGCAGCTGAATGTGGTCTTCGGAGGGCAAGTCAGAAGGTAGGGCGAGATAGCCGGTGCGGGCAAGAAGGGCGACTCCTGCTCTGTCCACTTTGATCTGAATGTGCCGCCATTCGCCGTCCCATTTCTTCACGCCTCTGGGTGAATATGCGAGCGTGTAGCTGAAGCGTCCGTCACTGATAGCCTGTTGGATGGCGGTATCTATTTTGCTGGGCTTGAGAAAGGAGCGGCCACCTGTGCGCTTGGCCAGTGCGGTCAGATACGAATGCTCCACCCGTGTCATTTCAAAGGAGTGGAGGGCTGAGGCCGTGGGGGACATTCCTGGCGGAGCATTGGGGTTCGGCTTTAGCTCAACGCGCTCTTTTTGGAGCGGCATCGCGTTGACTCCGTAAACGGCGATGCCAGCGTTGTTCATGAGTTGTGCCGCCTGCAGGATATTGACTCCTCCGGGATAGGCTACAGGCGCGTCAGGGCTGTGCTCTCTCCAAAGGGGAAGATACTGTTCCATGTCGCTAGTTGCTGCGAGAACCGCGTTGCCGACCCAGTCTGTTACCAAGACC
>JBOGNK010000049.1:0-5449 GCA_050747085.1 Candidatus Acidiferrales bacterium | reverse complement strand
GCGCCCGGCCGCCGGTGGTGGTCTCCGGGCTGCCGAACATGACGCCGATCTTCTCGCGCACCTGATTGATGAACACCATGCAGGTATTGGTGCGCGCCACCATGCCCGTCAGCTTGCGAAGGGCCTGCGACATCAGCCGCGCGTGCAATCCGACGTGGTTGTCGCCCATATCGCCTTCGAGTTCCGCCTTCGGAACCAGCGCCGCCACCGAGTCGATCACCACGATGTCCACGGCGTTTGTCCGAATCAGTGCTTCCGCGATGGCCAGCGCCTGTTCGCCGTTGTCCGGCTGCGACACGAGCAGATTGTCCACGTCTACGCCCAGCTTCTTCGCATACACCGGATCGAGCGCGTGCTCCGCGTCGATGAACGCCGCCTGGCCTCCCAACTTTTGCGCTTCCGCGATCACGTGCAGCGTGAGCGTCGTCTTGCCGCCCGATTCCGGTCCGTACACTTCGATCACGCGCCCGCGCGGGAATCCTCCCACGCCCAGCGCCGCGTCGATCGAAATCGACCCCGTCGAAATCACGTTCACCGGAACCAGCACGTCCCGGCTGCCCAGCCGCATGATCGCGCCTTTGCCATAGTCCTTTTCAATCTGCGTAATCGCCAGATCCAAGTTCCTGCTGCGTTCATCGTTCATTGGTGCACCTCGAAGGGGCTCGTTTTGAATTTTGTAGTGACAGCCTGCAAGCCCGGATTTTAGTCCCGCCACAGGCTTTCTGCCGCGGCAGGCGGGCAGATTCTACCAGACTGCGTCAAATCGCATCCGTGCTTTTCTGGGAGGGCACGATAGCACGGGGCGAAGAAAAAGCAAATACAAAAAGGCGCTCCTTTTGCACTTCAGCGGGCCGCGTCGTCACGCGCCTCGACGCCTTCCGACAAGTCGCCTAGAATCAGGGCTCTTCCGCACCGGAAGTTGTGCGTTTTTGTAGCGAGTATGCGATTCGGGACAGTATGGAGGAGCGGCAAATCTTGTCTCAACGCGCACCCCTCCGCCCGAGGCGACCTTCACCCCGGTTAAATCCGCGCCAGATTATCGAACGATCGACAGCCCTTCTCTCGCATGGCTTGCACAGGCAGGCCCTGAAAACGCTCACCGTCGCGTTTGCGCAATACGGACAGGACGCCGCTATCGTTACCCGTTACGCGGACGCTCTCTGCTGCAACGGGAAACTCCCGGAAGCCACGAAAGCTTATCGACGGGCCTTGGTGATCGATCCATCGATCTTTCAAGCCTGGTTTGGGCTCGGATTTGTGCACCTTTCTCTTCGGGCGTTCTCCGAAGCAATCGTCTGTTTTGAACGCGCCCTTGCGTTAGTGCCCCACGATCCGGACGCGCGCCTTCACCTCGCATCCGCCTTGTTCTACACCGGCGAAGTCGATGCAGCTATCGCCCACATAAGGCGAGCCGCGAAGACCAACAAGCTGAGACGCCAGGCGTTCCGAAAAATCGCGATCATCATCCCCGGCAGCCCTTCCCTCGGCAACCGCGATATTTTGGATGCCCGTCGCAAATGGGCCGGGATCGAGGAAAAGACCGCACGGCCAGCCCGCGTCACCAAACTCCAAAAGAATCCGCAATCGGCAAAGATCCGAGTCGGCTACATCTCGTCGTTCTTCCAGGATCGCAACTGGATGAAACCAGTGTGGGGAGTTATCAACCACCATGATCGGTCAAACTTCGAGGTCCATCTGTTTGCCGACAAAGGGAATCCGAACGCGCAAAGTGGCCACCGCCCGAATCGGTCCGATCTGATTCATGACGTAACTCGCCTCTCGAACGACGCCATCGCTGCGCAAATTCGCAAGGCGCGAATTACAGTCCTTGTGGATCTCAACGGATACAGCGCGCCGCAGCGACTCGGCGTTTTTGTGCGTAGGCCCGCTCCCCATATCGTGGGATGGTTCAACTCCTTCGCAACTTCGGGCGTTCGCGCGTTTAGCCACATCATCGGAGACGCCGAAGTCATTCCTCCGTCCGAAGAGCGCTTCTACACCGAGCGAGTGCTGCGAGTCTCTGGCTCATATCTGGCGTTTTCAGTTCTCTATCCGGTTCCCCGTGTTGTGTCTCCGCCTTGCCTGCGCAATGGATATCTAACGTTCGGGTGCCTCGCGCCGCAGTACAAGATCACTCCCGGTGTGATCGACGCTTTCGCCCGAATCCTGCGCGCCGCTCCTTCATCGCGACTTCTGCTAAAAAGCTCGTTCTTGCACGAATCGGCCAACCGGGCCGCCGTTCTTCAGAAGTTTTCGCGGAAGGGAATCGGTCCGGGACGCCTGCTGCTCGAAGGTCCGGAGGAGCACTACAAGTTCCTCGAGGCATACAACCGCGTCGACGTGGCTCTCGATACGTTTCCGTATAACGGCGGAACAACTACGATGGAAGCTCTCTGGCAGGGAGTGCCCGTGGTGGCGTTTAGCGGAGACCGCTGGGTAGGACGAATTAGTCAGTCCCTGCTCTGCGCTGCAGGACTTCGAGATTGGGTTCAGCCATCGCTGGATGCTTATATCCGTCGCGCCGTCAATTTGGCCCAGGCAACTGTAACGCCTCGCGCACTCGTCGATTTGCGAAAGCACATGCGCTCAACTCTCTCGCGCTCCGCAGCCTGCGATTCAGCGCAGCTGTGCCGCGAGCTGGAGAGACATTATCGAACGCTGGCGTCACACGAGCGCACTCAAGCTCTGCACCGAGCCCGCTCGTGTTGACGGATTGCTCATGAGAAAATTTCGATCCAGCCGTTGGCGCCAGACTTCGTCGAATCTCCTTGTATGGAACCGAACGATAGAGGTTTCAGTGTCTTGATCGGTTTCAGCGCCACTTTCTTAAGGCCTTTCTTTCTCGACTTCGGTGATTTCTTGCTGGTCATCCTCTTATCCTCCATGATTTTGACTTAGCTTGCCTGGCCCAAGTCTTCCGGCGGCTTCCTTAGGAATTGACTTCTATCCAGCTCGAGCTCCCTTGAGTTGTCGCGTCACCCTTTATATTGCCGTAATTCATATATATACCTTTCAGCGTCTTAATGGGTTTCAACGCCACTTTCTTAAGCGCCTTCTTCCTCGACTTCGGTGATTTCTTCGTGGCCATCGTTTTATCCTCCCGTGACTTTGTTTGACTTGCTCGGGCCGCATGCCCGATGCGATTGAAAGCACAACAATGGCCAAATTCTGCTTCCGAATCGTGCCAAACTCAACTTATTGCACCGGCAGGGGATAAGCTCGTGGGCCGCGGCGCTTTGTTCGATGACACTATGGCTAGATTGCTGACTTATTCAACGCCCGGTGGATCATTCAACAGCAAGACCTGCCTGGGTGAGGCCGACGAGCGCCGCGCGAACTGGGAACTACTGGTGAAGCATCCCGATGGTCCGCAGCCAAGTGTCGACCAGCGTGGGCCAGTGCGTGATGGGGAGCTTGGTGGGACGCAGGCCGAAGGCGTGGCCTCCGTGTGCGTACAAGTGCATCTCGACGGGAACGCCGGCCTTCTTCAGCGCAAGGTAGTAAACTAGCGATTGCTGGACGCCGTCGACGTTGTCATCCTCAGCCTGCACCAAAAACGTGGGTGGTGTGTTGTGGGTGACGTGGATGTAGGGATTCAACCCAAACCTCTTCTCGAGCCACAAATGTCCGGGGTAAACGCCGACGGCAAAATCCGGACGGCAGCTTTCCTTATCGGCTGCATCAATAGACGCATACAGCCGCCGGTCGAAATGCGTGCTGATCGCCGCCACCAGATAACCGCCCGCAGAAAATCCGAGAACGCCAATTTTGTGCGGATTGATGTGCCATTCGGCGGCATGCAAACGGACGAGCCCCATCGTCCGCTGCACGTCTTCCAGGGACATTGTTGGCGTCTCGAGATCATTGGGGCGGCAATTGCAGCGCCAGTGGTAAGGCGGGCTCGGCACGCGATACTTCAACAGCACACACGTGATACCTTCGGCGTTGAGCCAGTCACAGACCTCAGTGCCTTCGAGGTCGATCGCCAATTCCTGAAATCCACCGCCCGGAAAGACGACGACGGCCACGCCGGTGTTCTTGCCTTTTGGCGAATAGACCGTCATGGTCGGCCGCGAGACGTTGGTTATGGACATCGTCCGCCTGCCTGCAATCAAGTTACGTTTCTCCGACCAGACAGTCATGCTTTCCGGTCCGGGGACGGGCTGCGCGTCGGGTGGTGTCCCCGGCCATATCGCGACTTGCGTATGTCCCGGCGACGGCTGCCAGGCGTGCGTCTGGGCGCACAAGCCGCCGGGTGCGAATACAAGCACCGCGAATAGAACGGCCCAAATAGCGGCGTGAAAACTAAAGTTCGCAGATTTCATGGCGGCTCCATGGAACCACAAATGGCTCGCGGTGTAACGGCACACACGGAAATGCGTGCGTGGAGGACACTGGCGGCATTCGGCGGTGGCGACCCGTGTCGCGCGTTTTGCGCCGCTGGCGCTCGCGGACATTCCTGTGCTTGGCACTCGCATTGCAATGGACGTGCGGCTCGCGCTGTCGGCGCGGAGCGGCGTGCTAACATCTTTCGCCGTTGCTGCGTCAAAACGCGGGGCCGCGTTCCGGAGAACGAGAATAAGTGGAATCACTTGTCGAGTCGCTGCTGCCATACCTTGAGTTTTCGCGCGTCGGCTTCGTCAACATTCTTGCTTTCCGGCTGCGCTATTTCACCGGCATCATCACTTATTTTCTGAACGTCACCGTCTACTACTTCATCTGGACTGCCGTTTTTCATTCGTCGACGCACCTGAAGGGCTACACGCTCGCGCAGATGATCACGTACGTCAGCGTTGGATGGATTATGCGGTCGTTCTACTGGAATACGATCGATCAGGAAATGGCGTACGAGGTGATCGAAGGCAAAATCGCCATGGACTTCATCAAGCCTGTATCGATCCAGTGGATGTGGATTTCCCTCGCCCTGGGTCAGTCGGCTTTTCGCCTGATCCTGTTGACCCTGCCGACCGCGGTTGTCATCGCCCTGATCTTTCCTATTCAAGGACCCGCATCGCGCGAGAATTTTTTCCTCTTCCTGATAGGCGTGCTCGGCAGTTTTTTCCTAATGGGCGCAATCAATTTCATGATCGGGACGTGCGCGATCCCGCTGAAGTCGATTCTGGCGCTGATTCGCGCGAAGTACTGGCTGATAGAGTTGTTGTCGGGATTGCTGATCCCGATCAACTTCTTTCCCGGCAGCTTGCAAAAGGTGATGGCATGGCTGCCGTTTGAGCACATTGCCTACACGCCGCTGCAGATTTATCTGGGCAAGCTGAGTCCGACTCATGCGGCGCGCGCACTGGTAGTGCAGTGGGTGTGGGTGGTGGCGCTGCTCGCGTTGGCGAATTTGTGGTGGAACCGCGCGTCGCGCAAAATCACGATCCACGGAGGGTAGCGGATCGACGTTCGCGGATGTCCGGCTGGAAAAGTGGCGGGCACAGCATGCTGT
>JBOGNK010000048.1:0-8250 GCA_050747085.1 Candidatus Acidiferrales bacterium | reverse complement strand
AGCACCTGATACGTTTCGTGGCCCTTCCCCGCGAGCAGCACGATATCTCCCGCTCGGGCGTCATCGAGAGCGATCTCCAGCGCTCGCTCGCGGTCAGGTTCCGCGCGATATTTCGCGTTGACTCGCTGCAAACCGACGGAAACGTCGTTGATGATCAGCAGCGGATCTTCGCCGCGCGGATTATCGCTGGTCAGCACGACAACATCGCTCAACGACCCCGCCGCTTCGCCCATCAACGGCCGCTTCGTGCGATCGCGCTCGCCGCCGGCGCCAAATACGGTGATGATCCGCCCGGATGGGCTGAGTTCGCGCGCCGTCGAAATCAAATTGCGCAAAGCGTCATCGGTATGGGCGTAGTCGACGATCACCAGAAACGGCTGGCCCTCATCGACTCGTTGAAAACGACCCGGCACAAGATCGAGCGCAGCAATTCCCTTTTCGATCGTTGACGGTGGCATTCCAAGCCCAAGGCCCGCGCCAATCGCCGCGAGGCTGTTATAAACGTTGATCCGTCCGACGAGCGGCGATCGGACCTGTAGCTTTCCTTCAGGCGACTCGACGACGAATTCCGTTCCGCTGAATCCGAGCGAGATGCCGCGCGCCACCAAACTGGCGCCACTCTTGAAACCGTACGTTATCGTCCTGCGAGCCAGGCCCTGCAGCCGGTCGGAGTACGGATCGTCGGCATTGATCACTGCGACGTCCGGCGCCGCGGTCCCTGTTCCTTCGAACAACCGCCGCTTCGCGTGGAAGTAGTCTTCGAAGTCCTTGTGATAGTCGAGATGGTCGCGCGTCAAGTTTGTGAAGACAGCGACCGCGAAATGGCAGCCCCACAAACGGTCCATGGCCAGCGCGTGCGAACTCGCCTCTAGAACCACGTGCGTGCCACCGGCTTCGCGGACTTCCGCGAGCATCTGTTGCAGGTCAAGCGATTCCGGCGTCGTGTTCAGCGCTTCGCGACTGGCTTTCGGCGTGCGATAGCCGGTGGTGCCGATCAAAGCTGTGGATGCGCCCGCCGCTTGTAGAATCGAGTCGATCAGAAAAGTCGTTGTTGTCTTGCCATTCGTTCCGGTAACGCCGACCAGCTTCAGAGTGTCCGCCGGGCGTCCATAAAAATTTGCTGAAGCGACAGCAAGCGCGCGCCGATCTTCGCCGGGCGCCAGCTCGATCCAGGTGACTTGCTGGGAGATGTCTGCGGGCCGTGGATGTGAGCTGGCAATGGCGAGCGCACCGCGCTCCATCGCGCGGCTCGCGAACTGAAACCCGTCGGCCTTTTCGCCGCGCAATGCGAAAAACAGGCCGCCGGCTTCAACTTTTCTGCTGTCGCATGCGATCGACTGGATGCGCGCGTGAGTCGGTCCCGTGACGCGCACCACCTCAACGCCTTCGAGCACTTCTGCCAAGGTCGTCGGTGTAACTTGCGGCTTCCGGTTTGTTTCTTGTAGGTTCACTTCGAGAACACCTTCCATCGAGTTCTTCAGTTTCCGCCCCCATGCATGAGTACACCCATTTCAGGGCGGCCAAACCGCACCGTCACCTGACTGCCTCGAAGCACTGATGTTCCAGAGGCAGGAAACTGCTGAAGTGCAATGCCGTTGCCAATCAGCGTCGGTACCAGCCCCAAACGCGTGCATGTTTCGGTGACGTGGCGGACGGTTTGTCCGCCCATGTCCGGCACGGCGACCGAGTCCGGCGTGCCAAAAGCGACGGTTCGCGGCGCATGTTTACTATTCCTCTCGATCGCCGCTTCGAATCGCGCTTCCGCCGCTTGTCTATTTGCCACGGCGAAAACGGAGGGCTTCTGCTGCCGTCTCATATTTTTCGCCATCTCAAGGTCCGACGGCGTTGGCACGTCGTGCGGCACGTCGAGGTATGCAAGCACTTGTTGCGCAATGCGCCGCCAGACGGGGGCGCCAACCTCCGCGCCATGATGCTGGCCTACGGGTGAATCCAAAGAAACAAGGATCGTGATCGCGGGATTGTTTACGGGCGCAAAACCGATGAAAGACGCAATATAGTTCGTACGCGAATAACGTCCCGTTGCCGGATCGATCTTCTGCGCGGTGCCGGTTTTCCCCGCGGCTGTGTACCCATCGAGCTGAGCAAACTTGCCGGTTCCGTCGAGGACGACGTCTCCCATCATTTCTCTCACGGTCGCCGCCGTTTTGGGATCCGTTACGCGTGTCGGATTGTTTCCGGGTGGCGTAAACGGCTGGATCCCGCCGCGAATCTGCTTTATGACGCGCGGTTTGTACAGAATCCCGCCATTTGCGATCGCTGAAATAGCAGAGACGATCTGAATTGCCGTAACACTCACTTCCTGTCCCGTGGCAATCGAGGCGAGAGACGTTCCCGACCAATCGTCCAGCGGCCTGAATAATCCGCGATTCTCTCCCGGAAGTTCGATGTCAGTGGGCTGTCCGATGCCGAACCCACGAATGACGTCGTAGAATCGCGGCGCGCCCAGCCGCAATGCCACTTTTATGGTGCCGACTTCACTCGAGTTGTCGAGCACCTGCCGCACAGTCAGCACGCCAAACGGTTTCCAGTCGTGAATCACGCGACCGGCGACTAGAATCTCGCCCATCTGGCAATCGATCAGTTCGTTGGGAGTAACGACACCATTTTCAATGGCGCCGGCCATGGTGAGAGGCTTGAAGATCGAGCCCGGTTCGTACGCAGCGCTGACGGCGCGGTCCATGCGCGAATCGGCAGAATACGAGCCTGCATTGTCGGCGTCAAACGTGGGCCAGTTGGCCACGGCAAGAAGTTCGCCATTGTTCGGGTTCTGGACGACAATCGTGCCGTGGATCGCGTGGCTCTCCTGAACCGCCCGCTGCAATTCCTTCTCGGCGATGTACTGGATCGTTTCGTCGATGGTGAGGGTTACGCTTGAGCCGGTTTCCGCAGCAGACTCGCGCCGGTCGTACCAGCGCCGCCGGCCGTCGGCCATGACCATCATCTTCCCAGGACGACCGCGAATTTCCTTGTCCAGCGAATACTCAATTCCGCCGAGACCCTTCTCATCTACGTCAACGTAGCCGATCACCGAGGCGGCCAAATCGTGCTGGGGGTAGACGCGCCGGTTTTCCTTCTGGAAGAAAACGCCCTTCAGATTCATGTTGTCGATCCGCTGAACTGTTTCGGGCGAGAGTTTTCGCGCCAGTCGCACAGGCGTGTGTGCCGCGCGAATTTTCGTCTCCAAATCGCCGGCGGAAGCGTTCAGAACGCGCGACAGCAGTCTCGCGACCATTTCCGGATCGCTGATTTCGCCGGGATCGGCGAATACGGAGTCCATCGGCAGGCTGACGGCGAGCTCGCGGCCGTTGCGGTCGTAGATGGTGCCGCGTTTTGGGCTGATCTCGAAAATCCGCTCTTGCTGGCGCTGGGCTTTGCCGAAATATTCGCTGTAGCGGAAAAGTTGGAGGTAACTGAGGCGCGTGAGGACAGCCGCCATCCAAACCACTGCGAGAACCCAGACAACGAGCCAACGGATACGCAGATTGCGCTGGGCCATCTTCAATTCAGGATGCGTCGCTTATGACGGGACAAATCCTGAAACCCTGGACAGCAGCCTCGAATGATTTCAAATTCTGAAAAAGTCCGGCCGCGATGCGAGTCACGGCTGAAGCGTCTGCACCGCCGGGCTGGCCTGCGCCAGGACGGTCTCGCTCGATCCGCTCGCCGGCATCACCTGCCCCGGCACAGAAACCGTCAGACCAAGCCGGTTGCGCGCGATTGCGTCAACGCGGCTTGGAGCGCGCAAAGTTGCCACCTCAAGATGAAGCTGCTGGTTGAGTTGCGCCGCCTGGCTGCGTTGCACGTCGAGCTGTTCGATCTTGTAGCGGAGCTGGATGCACTCAAAGTGCTGCCAGACATAGAACATCAGGCAACCGGCGATCGCAGCGCCCACCAGAACGCGGCGCCAAAATTCGCGCAACTGCGCAGGCGCGGGCGGCCGGACCAGCCGGGAATTGTCGATACGCTTTACCGTGTAGTATTCCGTCATGACCGCGCTCCCAGCCGCCGCCTGCCCGCTCTCGCGGATGGCGCGGCTCCCCTGCCCTGAGGCAGGATCAATTCTTTTCGATCACTCGCATCTTCGCGCTTCTCGCGCGGGGGTTCGCCTCGATTTCGGTCTCGCCGGGCTGGACCGGTTTTTTCGTCAGCAGCCGGAAACCGCCTTCGCGCGCGAGCCGTTGAAACTCGTGTTTCACCAGACGATCTTCGAGCGAGTGATAACTGAGGACGACCCAGCGTCCTCCTGAATTCAAAGTGGCGGGGGTCCGTGAAAGAAACTGCCCGAGTTCCTCCCCTTCTCGATTCACCGCTATCCGCAGCGCCAGAAATGTTTTTGTCGCGGGATGCAGTTTCTGCCTTCCCCTTGCTTTACGGGCCCCTGCCACAACCGTTGCCAGGTGCGCGGTGTCGCGGATCGGCCGCGCCCGAACGATGCTCCTGGCGATTCTGCGTGAATCCCTCTCTTCCGCTTTCTGATAGAGGAGGTCAGCCAGCTCTTTCTCCGACCAGTGATTCACAATCTCTTCCGCGGTTAGCGCGCCGCTCTCCGTAGCGTCCGCTTCCGGATTCATGCGCATGTCGAGCGGCCCGGCTGCGCGAAACGAAAATCCGCGCTGCGGGCTATCCAGCTCGAGGCTCGAAACTCCCAGATCGGCCACAACACCGTCCAGCAATGGCAGGTTCAACTCGCCTGCAAGTTCGCCGATCCTCGAAAAATCGCTGTGCACCAGAATCACCTGCGCTTCGAACTGCTTCAGGCGCTCGCGAGCCAGCTCCAACGCCAGCGGATCGCGATCGATCGCTACCAGCTTGCCGGTGGTCAGCCGCCGCGCTATTTCCAGCGAGTGCCCGGCCGTTCCCGCCGTCGCATCCAAATACGTGCCGTCGGGCCGGATGCGAAGCGATTCAATGACCTCGCCCAGCAGAACCGGCGTATGCAGCACGGTCAACCGCTAAATACCCAACTCGTCGAGGGCCTTTTCGTCTTCCGCCGAAATCGGGTTGCGCTTCATGTAATCCAGGAATCGCGCGTGATTCCAGATCTGCAGGTACGTCAGATTGCCCTGCACATCCACTTCGCCTTTCATCTCCGCCGAGTCCCGCAGTACAGGTGGAATCAGGATGCGCCCTTGCCCGTCCATCTCCACCACCTGGCCGTAATAGTTCGCTCTGGCCAGAAAATTCTTTTTGGCCCGGTTATGCGTCGAGAGTTTCGCCAACTTCCTCTCGATCTCTTCCCAGGCCTTCATCGGGTAGACCTGCGCGTACTCGCCCGAGTCGCTCGTAACGTAAAACTTCATTCCGCCCTTGCGCAGCTCCGCCATGAAGTCGGCCGGGATTTTCATCCTGCCCTTCTCGTCGACGGTCGCCAGATGAGAGCCGCGCAGCATAAATTTTGTTGATTGCGTCCCGCGTGCAGCGGGGGTGTGAATTGGCCGGCGTGTTTGAGTGTCGAGTTTCGAACGCGCTAAACATTCGGCTCACTCGCTCGTTCGCCCTCGCCACTTCCGTCCAGCGATCACCACGCCCTTCTACTGTTTACCACTTTGCGCCACTTTATCCCACTTGAAGCCCGATTGTAGGCGCGTTCTGGGGAGTGTCAAGGGAATTTTCAGAAATTCGGGAAGATTTTTTCGCAGCGGGATACTGCGAATCACTCGTTACCATCGCGCGATGAGTGTTTCACGCCGGCGCATCTGCACGCGCACCACAATGCATAGTGGCATCTACCCGTGCGCTCAACGAGGGGTTGTTACTTCGACTCGAACGCGACGACATTGCCGCAGCGTGCTGACGACAAGCAGCACTCCTACACGCCAGGGCTTGCGCGAAGGTCAGCCCGCCTTCGCGCGCTTATTGATTAAGAAGAGGTGCCGAACGCTACCTGCCGTTAGTTTCGGAGCGAACTGAGATTGCGGAGAACTCCCTGCTCATCGAGAGAAAGTCCCTGCATGAAGCGCGGGTCGTTCAAGGCTTTCTGCTGCTGATCGGGAGTCATTCCCTGAAGCGTATGCAGTCGTCCGATAACCAGCTGGCGCCGGTCCGGAGACATCTGCTGCCACTTGGGAAGAATTTGATTGCGATAAAACTGGCGCTGCTCAGGGCTCAGGCGCTGCCACACCTCATTTCTGTGGATCATCTGATCCCGCTCGGCGGGCGAGAGACCGTTCCAGCGCTGCAAATTTTGACGAATCTGGGCCTGCTTGGCCGGCGGAAGCGACTGGAATCGCCGGTTGTTCTCGAGGAAGCGCTCCTGCTGCTCTGGGGACATCGTCTCGAACCGTTGCAACATGCGCGGCGGCAAGCGACGCAGGACCTTCGGGTTCGGCTCAAACAATCGCTGATTCGGCGGCCGCGCAACTGCGCCATTTTCCGCCCGATTAAATTGGCCGACTTTCGCGTTCGGCTGGAAACGCTGGAAGCCGCCGTTTGCCGATGCCGGGTGATTCCCTGCTTTGTTTGCCTTCAATGCCTGGCGGCGTGCATGGACGCGCTGCTGGCGCCGCGCTTGTCTCGCGCGTGGCATGGGTTGAACGCGTTCCTGCCGGACCGTGCGGAATGTTCCCTGCCACGCCGAACCAGGCCTCCCTGCTGCGAGGCATGGCTCCGCCGCAAGCGTCGCGATCAGCGCCAAGGCCACGACGGAGATAAGCCTTCGAAAACGCATGTCTACAGGCCGCCTCCGGAATTATCCGGTTGCTGTGGAGTCTGGTTCTGCTGATCGGCCGGCTGTGCTTCCACTGGGACTTCCGCGAGCGCTTCGGACTTGGTCAGTAGATCGTAATTCTCCAACACGGTGAGGTGATCGATCATCTGGAACTGCTCGTCGGGCGTCATCGATGCCGCCGATGGCGCGTTGCGCTGCGGGAAGCGCGCGACCACGATACTGAGAGCGAGCAGCAGCACCACCGCAAACGCCAGCCTCGGCTGAGGCACCAGGCCGCGGAACCAAGTCCGCATGGGCTCCGCCGCAATGCGTTCGCGCAGGCGGCTATCGAACGCGAACGACGGCTCGTAGATGGGAACCTCGTCCAGCACGCCCATCAATTGACGGAATTCCGCCGCGCGCGTTCGGCAGGTCTCGCACGCAAACAGATGCTTTTCGATTTCAGCGCGGTCCGCTGAATTCGATCGGCGATCGAGATACGGAATCAGCTCTCGGGAAACTTCCTCGCACTTCATGACGTCCTTCCTTCCCCTGCACCGGGCCGGGCAGGCGCCGCTTGCGTGCCGGCGGGCACGGAAACAAGCGGAGCCAGTTGCACGCGCAGGGTCTCGTAAGCGCGGAACAGCAGCGACTTCAGCGCGCTTTCCGAGCAATCCAAAATCTTTGCAATCTCGCTGTAATCCATTTCTTCATACTTGTGCAGCACGACGGCGGCGCGCTGCTTTTCCGGCAATGATTCGACCGCGCGGCGAATGAACTGGCAACGGTCGCGCTCTATCATGCGCTGATCCACACGCAATTCGCGCGAAGGCAATTCTCGCGGCGCCGCATCTTCTGTTTCCGGCGGCGCATCGAGCGAATCCTCCATTTGGCGGTGTCGGTTATCGCGAATTGAGTTCAGCGCCAGGTTCGTCGCTATGCGGAACATCCAGGTGGTGAACTTTGCGGTCGGGGAGTATTGCTTCCTCGCGCGGTAAACCCGCAGGAAAACTTCCTGCGCCAGATCCTCCGCCGTTGCCGAATCCCGAACCATGCGAAACAGAAAATTGACCAGAGGCGTCCGATAGCGCCGTAACAGAAGGTCGAAAGACGATTCGTCGCCCGCCTTCACGTCCAGCATCAGTTGAACGTCGGAGGTGGTCATGGCCTCCACATTGTATGTAACACGCGGTCCTATATAAAGTTGCGTGACCTATTGTGTGGCGGAAGCGGTAGCAATAAAGGAGATGGGGCAAGGAGGCAAGGAGTAACGAGGCAACGAGCGGAGAGGTGAGGATATGAGGATATAAGGAAGGCAAGGACGCAAGGGACCCGCCAGGGCGGGCAGGCCGGCCAAGAAGGGCACAGCCGCCGAGACAGGCAGGCAGCCGAACCAGGCATGTAAAAGGCGGAAGAACGACGCGCAGAGCAGTCCTGAAAATCCCGCTGGAGACTTCACCTGTTAGTTGCATATACTGCCGGCCATGCGAAAACCTAAACTTGGATTCCTACTGTCGTTGTTGGCGCTGTTGCTGTCGTTAGCGTTTGTGACGGTTGGTTCAGTGATGGCGCAGACTCCCGTG
>JBOGNK010000047.1:0-7970 GCA_050747085.1 Candidatus Acidiferrales bacterium | reverse complement strand
CCGGAGAGGTGGCCGAGAGGCTTAAGGCGGCGGTTTGCTAAACCGTTGTACGCGCTAAAACGTGTACCGGGGGTTCGAATCCCCCCCTCTCCGCCAGCAATTTCGCAAGGTCCTTTGCTGCGCTTGCCTGCCGCCAGCGGGCTCGCGACTTCGCTTGGCCCTCGCTTGCTCCGCGTGACCAAGGCTCACAATAGGGACTCAAGCTCCAATTTCTCTGTCCACCAAGTAGCATCACTGCTTAAGCATCCAGATTTGTAGTTCACGTGTTTTGCTTGTTCCGGCGCTGTTTTGCTTGCGTCGGCGCGGCAAGGCGCTAGGGCCGCGCGCACGGTCCAACTTTTGGCGAGTTAACCCTTTAGATCAGCTTCACTTCATCACGGGGAAGGCTCGCTTGAAATCCGTTCTTTCCGGCGCACCCGTAGGTGCGGGCCTGTATGTCCGCGCCAGACGCGACTGGGTAGAGTCGGTAGTGAATTCAGACTGAGCTGAATTTATGAGAATCGCCCAGATTGCCCCGCTATATGAAACTGTGCCTTCGAAACATTACGGTGGAACGGAGCGAGTCGTCTCGTGGTTGACAGAAGAACTCGTCCGGCGAGGGCACGAAGTGACGCTGTTTGCGAGTGGCGACTCGCTGACTGCGGCAAGGCTGGTATCGGTATGCCAGTCGTCGTTGCGAACCGATCCGGATTGCAAAGATCCTTTGGCGTATCACGTCCTGATGCTGGAGCAGGCGGCAAAACGCGCCGACGACTTCGACATCATCCACTTCCACGTCGATTATTTGCATTTCCCCGTCAGCCGCAGAATCAGCACACCGCACCTAACCACGTTGCACGGCCGCATGGACGTGCCGGAACTCGTCCCCGTGTTTCAGGAATTCGACGATGTGCCGGTGATATCGATATCAATGGCGCAGCGCCGGCCCTTGCCGTTTGCGAATTGGATCGGAAACGTGTATCACGGGCTGCCGGCCGATTTGCTGCGATTTCACGCGGTGCCCGGGAAATACCTCGCCTTCCTGGGACGCTTTTCGCCGGAAAAGCGGCCGGATCGCGCTATCGAGATAGCAAAACGTTCCGGAATGCCTTTGAAGATAGCAGCCAAGTTGGATGTTGCAGACCGAGACTATTTCGAATCAACGATTAAGCCGCTGCTCGATTGCTCGCTCATTGAGTACGTCGGCGAAATCAACGACCGCGAAAAAAGCGATTTCCTCGGCAACGCTTTCGCCAGTCTCTTCCCGATCGATTGGCCCGAGCCCTTTGGCATCAACATGATCGAAGCGATGGCCTGCGGAACGCCGACAATCGCGTTCCCCTGCGGTTCCGTTCCTGAAATCATGAGCGATGGTGTAACCGGCTTCGTGGTGAACAGTGTCGAAGAAGCCGTCGAAGCACTTGGCCGCGTGCCGCAAATCTGCAGAAAGGCGTGCCGGCGCGAATTTGAGCGGCGCTTTACCGCACCGCGTATGACTTCCGAATATCTTGCGCTATACAAAGCTTTCGTCCAACCTGAACCCATGTTCGAACAGGAGCTCAAGCTGCCCGGCCAAGAGCCCGGTGTGGCGGGCACTCGACTTCGCTAGGAGCGCGAGAATTTGGCACAGGCAATCCGCAGCAGCGAACAGTTCTACGTTCTAGCCACCTCCGCTCCTGTCGACGACCGTACTCGCATCCTCAAGTACGGCGAGACGTTTGCGGTGTGCAATCGCGTGGGCGATATTGAGCCGAAAGGCCTGGGCGAACAGGGCCTGTACCACAAAGAGACTCGCTATCTTTCACAACTTACGTTTCGTTTGGGAAGGACACCACCGCAGTCGCTCCGCTCATCGATTCGGAGAGACAACGCTCTTCTTACCGTCGACATGATGAATCTGGATATCTCTGTCGACGGGCAGGTGGGAGTTCCGCGCGGACCGATTCACGTTTTCCGCTCGAAGTTCCTGTGGAAGAGCGTTTGTTACGAATTCGTACGTATTTCGAATTACGGGCTGAAGCCTGTCGATACGTTTGTCTCGTTCGAATTCAGCGCAGATTTCGCCGATATTTTCGAGGTGCGAGGCATGCAGCGCGAGCATCGCGGCCGCTTGCACGATGCGCAGGTAAACGAAAACTCCGTCACTCTTGCGTGCGAGGGCCTGGACCGAATCGTGCGCAGCACGATCCTGAGCTTCACGCCGAATCCCGTTTACATTGCCGCCGACCAGGCCCATTTCCCGCTTTCGCTCGACCCGAAAGGCGAGGCGTCGATCTATCTGACCGCCGCCTGCGAACAGGACGATTCCGCTCCCCGCGTCTTCGCTTTCAGCGACGCTAAACGCGACCTCCTGCAATCCGCCGAGGATGCTTCGGTAGCGCAGACTCGCCTGCTGACGTCAGACCGGGAGCTTGCGTCGCTCATCAGTCGATCGCAGGCCGATCTGCAGATGATGATGGCCGGAAACCCGGAAGGCGATTACCCATACGGCGGAGTGCCCTGGTTCAACACCGTATTCGGCCGCGATGGAATCATCACGGCAATGGAGTGTCTGTGGTTTGCGCCGGCGATCGCCAAGAGCGTGCTGAAGTTTCTCGCTCAAACACAAGCGGTGGAAGTGAACGCGAACGAGGACTCCGAGCCCGGCAAGATCCTTCATGAAATGCGCCGCGGGGAAATGGCCAACCTGGGCGAGATTCCGTTCAGGCGCTATTACGGCAGCATCGATTCGACTCCTCTCTTCATCATGCTGGCAGGCGCGTATCTGACGCGCACGAACGATCTCGATCTGATTCGTGAAATTTGGCCTAACGTACTTGCGGCAGTGAACTGGATCTCAGAGTATGGCGATTGCGACGGCGATGGCTTCGTGGAATATCAGGCCAAATCGAAGAAAGGCCTGTCGCATCAGGGATGGAAGGACTCTAAGGACTCGATCTCGCACAAAGACGGCACGCTGGCCCAGCCGCCAATCGCGCTATGCGAAGTGCAGGGATACGTCTACGCGGCACGGCGGGCTGCCGCGGAAATGGCGGTCGCCATCGGCAACGCCGGTCTCGCCGCCACGCTGGTACAGCAAAACGAGGAGCTTCGCGAACGATTCGATCGCGCGTTCTGGAGTGCTGATCTGGGGATGTATGCCCTGGCTCTCGACGGCCGCAAGCGGCCATGTGTGGTGAAGGCTTCCAACTCCGCCCACTGCCTGTTTTCCGGGATCGCGAAGCGGGAGCGCGCGCAATCCATCGTGCACGAACTGATGAGCGAAGAAATGTTCTGCGGCTGGGGAATCAGGACGCTTGGCAGCGCGGAAGTGCGCTATAACCCGCTCTCCTACCATAACGGCTCGGTTTGGCCGCATGACAACGCCATGGCTGCGCACGGCTTCGCGAGTTACGGATTTTGCGAGGCGGCAGTCAGCATCGCGCAGGGACTCATCGACGCATCGACGTTCATGGAGATCAATCGTCTTCCAGAGCTGTTTTGCGGTTTTCATCGCCGGTGGGAATCGGAAGGCCCCACTCTTTACCCGGTGGCGTGCTCGCCACAATCATGGGCGTCTGGAGCTGTGTTCATGCTGTTGCAGGCGCTGCTCGGAATCGAGATCGATCCAAAACTGAAGCGGATTCGCCTTTACTATCCCTGTCTTCCAGCCGATGTAGACGACCTGCGAATCCACAACTTGCCCGTCGGAGAGTCGTCGGCCGATCTCGTACTGACAAAGAGCCACGGACAGGTGGTTCCCGCGTTCCTCCGTGGAGCGTCGGATATAGAAGTGGAACTTATGTCCGGTCGCACCGAAGTTCCTCACTCGAAATACTGATCGAAGGCTGAAAACAGCAGCCATAGACCTACCGGTCGCGGCGACAGCACTGCCAAGCCCTTCGGCCATACCACGTCCGCTGTTTACTCGTCGCCGCCCGGTGCTCGGCTCATTCGTTCATTGCTTTTGGAGTTGATTCAGGCTCTGCCTGGCGAAATCGCTCTGTGGATCAAGCCGGAGCGCGATTTGATATTGCTGAGCTGCGTCCATTCGCTTGCCCTGTGTTTGATAAACATGGCCTAGCCATGTGCGTGCGTCGGAACGCGGCGGGTAATCACTGCGATTTCGGGTGCGCGCCAGATAAGCCTTCAAATAGCGTTCTGCTTCATCCGGTTTCTGGCCTTCGAGAATCAGCGCAACGGCCCGATAGTAAAGCAGCCGAGGGTCCGACGGCTCGATCGCCGCGGCTCCGTCGACGGCTTGCTGGACGAGCGCTGGATTGGGATGGCTCGCAAAAAAATTGGCCACTTCGTAGTATTCAGCGACAGTCTTCGGCTTGCCCTGCAAAACCGCCGTCAGGTCATCTCGCGCCTTCTGCTGATCGCCATTGTTTTCGTCATAGTCAGCCTGCGCCAGTTGCCCCTCTATCGGATCGATCGCGGCAATAGACGCAATCTCATCGCGAGCCTCCTTCTTGCTTCCTCCGACAATCCATGGCGCTGCGAAATAAAACTGGACCAGGTCGCGTCTCGCCGCGATGTTCTTTGGATCTGTCTTGATGGCATCTTCGAGCGCGTCTTTACTTCGCAGCGCCATCCAGAAACTGTGGCCCTCCTCTGCCTCGCGTCCGTAAGAGCGGCCCAGCCACAACAGAAATACCGAATTGTTCGGCGCCAACTTTACGGCTCGGTCGCCATACTGGACTGCTTGATCGTATTTTCGCAGTTCGAAATAACAGCGGCCGAGCCAGTAGTAAATCACCGCATCCTGGGGAAGCGTTTGAGTGGCTGCCTGCAGCGTTACAATCGCTGCTGAAAAATCGCCGACATTAAACTGTTCTTGCGCCTTCGCTAGCGGGCCGTCGCCAGCTGCGCGAATGCTGGGCGCCAAAAGCAAGATGACGATCGGAAACCATAGCCTCCGCATCACCAAGCCTCGACCGTGTGAGGCTGCATTCCGCTGGTCAGCGTCACCATCCTGAAAATCGCCAACAGATCACCCTCCTCAATACCGCTCAGCGCCTCGAACGTCGGCGTGCTATCGCGGTCGCTATGTGGATCGCGGGTTCAGAGTTGCTCTACTTTCTTGCGCTCTAGCCCGTGCCCCGATGGATGCGCTATCGCATGAGCGGGATGCCGACATTCGGTCACACACTTGTTGACGAACACTATCGGTCAGGCCGTCGCCTGGTTCGCTGATTTTGCTGACGGGGCCTTTTCGCGTCCGACCATCTCGGCATCGATCTTAGTTTTGCGTGCGCTTCCTATCTCTGGCTCAACCACACGAACGTGACGCCTACACATATGACCGCGATCCCTAGCCACCGTTCGCGGCTGATATGTTCGCCCAGCAGCAATCTGGCCCCAGCCGCGCCTGCCGCGTAGCTGAGCGCCGTCACCGGAACGACAAAACTCACGTCTTGCATGGAGAGCAACGCCAGCAGCGCACCAAACGCTATTGCTGACAGCGCAAGCCCAAACCACATCCAGCCCTCGCGCGCCGCGCCCCACGCAAATCGCACCAAGCCGGCGAGGCTGAAATCGCGCACTTCGCCGAGGTTCTTCATCGCTCTGCTCGTGCAGAGTTCCCCGCCCGTTCCGGCCACCACGATCAGGAACAGGAGCACGCCTTCCATCTCAGGAGCCCTCCACTTCGCGCGGCGTCGTGCGTCCAACGATCAGCACTCCGACGCAAATGATTGCAATTCCCATCCAGCGCAGCGGCGTAATCACCTCGCTCAGCGCAAAACGCGCCAGCAGAGCTACGGTCACGTATGCAAAAGCGGAGGCTGGCTGCACGTAGCTATAGTCAGCCCATGTGAGCACCAGCATGTAAGAGACGAAAAACGTAATGAGCGATGCGATTCCCAGCCAGATCATCCCCGACGCAAAAACGCGCTCGCCAACTGCAAGCAATTGACCTGGCTTCCATGCCGTTGCCGGCCCAATTGCCTTCATCCCAATGCTCAGCAACACGTTGCCGACCGGGCCAAAGATCACGATCATCAGAATCATTACGCGCGTCTTGAAGTGCAAGCGGTCGGAAGTCTGCATGGGCTGGTCAGCCGCGGCGAGTGCGCTCGGTCAGCCGCTTCTGCGAACGGAACAATCTCCTATCAAATATCAAATCGACGCGCATGAATTGTGAGCCAGCATCAGAGACGAGGCAAGGGTCGTTCCGTCCCGTGTTCCACCGGACGAAAACACGGGCACGCATGGCGGAAGCCGCACAGCCGGGGCGGCTGTGCCACACAAGACTGAATCGCAGCTTCCGGCTTGCGTCGATGACCCAAGCTGCTATCCTGCCATTAAGGGCCAGCGGCGGACCATGCGAAGTAGTCGAGGCGAAGCCGTTTCGGATCTCGCTGGACGGCTGCACGTGCTAACACCGGCACATTACCTGCGCCGGTAAACGCGAATCTTGTCTGTTGCTGACTCCGGAGTGAAACAAAACCCGCGCTGGCCGTTGGACAGAAAAGCGGTGCAAACCATTTGAACCCATCGGAACGAATCCTCCTCTTCCTGGCCGCGATCCCGTTTGTCTACTATTGCCTCGCGCTTTTCAGCGCGTGGCGATTCTTTCGTCAAGCCGCATCACGGGCAACTCGCCATTCCCCGTATATCCCGCCCGTCAGCATTCTGAAACCAGTTCGCGGCGTCGATCCGGGAACCTACGAAAACTTCGCCAGCCATTGCCTGCAGGACTATCCCGAATACGAGATCGTTTTTTGTACGGGTAGCGCCAACGATCCCGCGGTGCCCGTCATCAACAAGCTTGTGAATGATTTTCCCGATTGTCCGATACGCCTCATTTTCAGCGACGGCCATCAGGCAGTGAACGACAAGGTCGCCAAGCTTCGTCTTCTGACTCAGGAAGCGAAATACGAGGTGCTGGTGATCAACGACGCCGATGTTCGCGTCCAGCCTGACTACCTGCGCTCTGTCGTCGCTCCTTTGCAGGAGCCAAAGGTTGGCGGCGTCACCTGCTTTTACGTCTCGACGGAGGAAACGAATCTTCCCGAGCGGCTGCACGCCATTGGCATGATTTCGGATTTTTATCCCGGCATTCTGGTCGCCTGGCTACTGGATGGCGTTAAGTTCGCCCTCGGTCCAACCATCGTTACCACGCGGGCCAACATTCGGAGCTTTGGAGGCTTTGAAAGCCTTGAAAATCGCCCGGGAGACGATCTGCTTGTCGGCCGCCTGATTGCACAGCAAGGGCGCGAGGTGGTGGTGCACCCATATACGATTCAAACGACGCCCGATTTCGATTCTCTTCCAGCGCTCTGGCGGAAGCGCACGCGGTGGATGCTCGTGATGCGCCACATGCGTCCCTGGGGACATCTTGGGCTCATCTTCACGTTTGGATTGCCCTGGACTATTGCCACCGTCGCCGTCTATCCGGTCGCCCCTATTGCCGCAGCGTATTTCGGAGCCTACGCGATCTTTCGCTGTGCGATAGCTTATCTCGTTGGCGTGCGCGGGCTGAAGCAGTCCGGGATTTGGAAACGGATGCCGCTCATACCGGTGTGGGACCTGCTGGCTTTCGCCATCTGGGTCGCGAGCTTCCTGCACCGTTCGATCCTCTGGCACGGGGTTGAGTACCGCATCCGGGACGGCAAGCTGGTTCTCGCGCAGCCACGCAACAGAGTGAATGCCGAAACGGCCGCAAACGCCGCCAACCAACGCTAGACAATACCTCTGCCTGCATCTCCGCATTAGGCCGAACTACACGAAATACCTGATGTACGCTCCTGTTGACAGTATGTTCAGATTTGTGGGTTGGACTTCACGACGCTAGTCCTCTGGTGATGCGGTCAGCTCCCGCGTTCTAAGAACCTTTGCAAACGCGCATTCTTATCGTCGATGACAACACAGCCATAAGGCGAAGCATTCGCTCGCTGCTTTCCGAGCGCCCTGAATGGTGCGTGTGTGCCGAAGCAACAGATGGCATCGACGCTGTCGAAAAAGCCAAGCAGTTCATGCCGCACATCATCCTCATGGATATATCC
>JBOGNK010000046.1:0-70056 GCA_050747085.1 Candidatus Acidiferrales bacterium | reverse complement strand
CAACACCGCGACGATCTGCTCCTCCGTGTGACCCTTCTTGGGCATCGTCCTCGTCTCCTCTCCCCGGAATTCCGCCCAAGCTTACCTCTAATTTCCTCTGTGTCAGTTTTCGGGTTTTGGGTCACAGGCGGTTTGGCCGGGATGATGAGTATCGAGGCCATCCAGGCCGGATGCCAGGAACCTCTGCTTCCAACGAATGATCGTCGGAGCAGTGGTTTGCAGCCGTTGCTTGATCGTGCGAAAGGATACACCGTCGGCCAGCATCAGGATCAACTTGGCGCGGAACACGTATCCTGCCGGCAAGGAACGCGACTGAGCGATCGAACTTAACTGTGCCTGCTGATCTTTGGTGAGCAAGAGTTCGTTGACCATACGAACTTAGAAGCCTAAACATCAGTAATGGTTACTCTGCGACAGGCCACTAGGACACTACCCTCCGTCGCGAGAAGAAGCCACGCCGAGGAGATCGAACCATGGCGCAATTCGTTTGCAGTCAAACTCCGTTCAAATCTTCAGGCGTCTCAGTTGCGATTGATAGCAGCACGGCGAAAGTGCAGCGTACCGCTGCATTCCAAGCACGTCTAGATTACCCATGTACGCAGCCAGCAAAGTCAATATCTTCTCGAGTTCAATGCCTTTCCGCTTCCAATGCGCGATGGAATGGACGGCAAATGTATGGCGCAAATCATACATCCTAGGTTGGTAGGGTCGGTCGGATCGTTCCACGTTTGCTGTCCGGTGCAGTCTACGAAAAGTCTTCCAGATAGTTAGTCGTTTCAGGGACTTACCTTTCTTGGTAAGAAACAGGGGCAGTCCCCGTCCAAACCTGCTTCGCTCGTAGCTATCCAGATGCCCCTTCAGAAGTCGCTTTACATCGCGGCCTAACGGAATAACCCGACCGCTGAAGGCAGAAGTCCGGCCGACCTGGAGCGTTCCTTTAGTGAAATCCACATCCCCGTCCGATAAGGCCAACGCGTCGGTCGGCTTGATTCCTGTTCCGTACACAACGAGAATTACTGTCCTCAACGTTTCAGAACTGATGACGCAGCCTTTCCCGCTCTGGCACGCGGCTGTTGCATCGAGAAGTTTGAGAATTTCTGTCCGCGAGAAGACATACGGGTCGAAGGTCCTTGCAGCCCGGCGCCTTAGGCTAGGCTCCGGAATATGCTTGATCTTCCGGCGTGCAAACCAGAAAAGAAAGAACCTCCGCAGGGATCCGGAGTAGAGCTGCCAGGAGTTATTCGACGGTGCTTGAGACAGGAACTCGTCCACGTGAAGATTGGAAATGGCCGAGATGTTCAGGCTACCGAAGAGCCGGACAAATCGCCGAAGAACTTTCCTATCGCCATCACATCTGTGTCCGCATTCCTGTTTGTTTTCAAGGTAGGCTTCAACACATTGCGACACTCTCACAGGAGACCTTCCAAACTGAACTCAGCTATCTGGCGAAGGTGCAGTACGTTATAGCGCGCATATTCGCGCACCGACGCGAAGTTTCTATGACCTAAGAACGCACCGATTTCTCGCACTGAAGCGCCCTCGTCCATAAGTTGATTCGCGCAAGCATGACGTAAAGCGTGAGGACCCTTATGGCGGGATTCAACGCCGCTTCTGCGGAATAGATCATTTACGCGAGCGTACAATCCATTGGCTGAGATGGGCCGGTACGTCCTGAGAGTTGTCAGGAACAATGACGGCGACTCTGATGCTGGGCGCGCGCGATTCACGTATTTTTGGATTGCTCGCGAAACTTGTGGAGTTAATGGAAAACGCTGAACATCGCGGGTCTTCTCCCTTGCAATGGTCAATACGCGATTTGTGAGGTCCGCGTCTGTTATTCGCAAGGCTCGAATCTCACCAGCCCGAAGTCCATAGATTGCCATGAGGAGAACCATTGCGTGGTCCCTCACGTCAATTGCTGTGAGTCCATTGAAAGACGAGATCATTCGGCGCACGCCCCTCCACGACGGACCCCGCTGCGTAAACACGTGCTTCGCAGGACGAAGGCGGGGCACTGTTTCAGAAGTGCCAGCTCTTACCGAGCCGCGTGCTTCTGAGTGTTTGAGGAAGATCCGCAGAGAGTTTGCTGTTGCGATCCGGGTTGACAACGCCCATCCTGCGGTTTTCTTTGCCTCCAAATAGCGTTCCAGTTGTGAAGAACTGACGGCACGCAACGGACCTTACATTCCGCTAGCCACTCCAAGAAGTACAAAGCCTCCTTCGAGCGCTGCTTAATTGTTGATGGAGCCAAACCGCGATGGTCTTTAAGCCAGCGCTCGTACTCTCGGCGTCGTTCGTCCGAAAATCGAGCCTTTACGGGTTCGATCAGACAGGAATGAAATCGCAACCAAGGCCGGGCGATTCCCATGAAGTGCCGGTAGGCTGTCTTACCCGGTAACTTCGTGCGCAGCGGCCCCCTGTAGGTTTCCCACTTTCGCCCTGCCTTCTCGAGCTCATCTATCGTGATGCATCGCATTCTATTAGAAAATTTCAGCATTCGATTAATATGCAAGAGGTAAGAAGCACTTAAACTGATCGTGCATTCCTGACGCCCAGCTGTCTTTGCGTAGCTGAGATACTGGAGTCTCTCTTTGCACAAAGGAGCGCTATAGTGTCGTTGTCGCACTGCTGGTTTTGCAAAAAGCAAGTCAAAGAGTGTCATGGATGAACTCCCTTTACTGTGATAATCCAGCTAGCTAAGGTATCGTAACGGGTGAGCTGTACACCTATTCAAAGCCTAGTGCGGAAGAATCGGGCGACCCGGAGCAGTCCGGCGTGACCAAGTTTCTCAAATCTCTCAAAGAAACGCAGTGTCTCGTTCGACTTCACCAGTTAATAATCTTTCGCCGGATTGTCCAGGCTCATCTAACGTCGTAAACCCGTTTCAAAGACGGACGCTCGGGAAGTATCGCCCCTCAACTCTAAGTCCGTATCATTAGGTTCAGCCTCACGGCTGGTCTTGTTTCTCCACATTCGTTTCACAGCGAAGCCTGGAGCTTCGGTCGGCTCCTCCTGTCAATCCCGCTTGTGCAGCTATGCGCGGCATACCCCAAACCCGCCGTGCTCGCTTCCGCGCCCTCCGGCTCCGCTGCGCTCCGGGGATTGACAGCGCCTCCCTGCGCTCCACCTCCGCCAACTGTGAAACGAATGTTTTTTATTGGCCTGCAAAGGCCAAATTCGTTAAGCCACAGGAGCGCGGTGATGGCAGGCGCAGCCAAAGTGGGAGCGGACAGACAATCGAGCGAGGCCACGGAGTCACGACTATTCGAGCGACACTTCTCGCCGGCCGAGCTCGCCGAAGCGTGGAACCTAAGTGAGGACACCGTACGCCGCATATTTGAGCGCGAGCCGGACGTGCTGATTTTCGAAAACCCTGAAAAGGCTTCCGAGCGTCGCCGCCGCACGATGCGGGTTCCTGAATCAGTCGCCGAGCGGGTTCACCGCCGTCTCAGCACCCGGAGGCCCACTTGACAAAGGGCCCCGATTGTGCACAAGTGGCACCATGCGAAAGATACGAACGGTCATTTACCTGGAGAAGGAAGAGAGCGAATTGCTCAAGAAGCTTTCCGAGCGGACTGGCGCAAAGATCACGGAGCTTGCTCGGCGCGCCATCGCGGAATATCTCAAAAGACAGAAGGGGAAGTAACCGATGCTGACACTCTATCGGCGACATAAACCGACCTGCCCGCATTTCTCCGAAGGTCGGAGGTTTCATCACTGCAAATGCGCGATCTGGGCTGATGGCATTCTGGGCGGGCGGGAGGTTCGGCGTTCAATGCGCACGCGGGACTGGACGAAAGCAAACCGTGACGTTCAGAAGTGGGAGGCCGCCGAGCGAGTAAAAGAGCAGGGAGCCCCCGTCTCTTTGACGGACGCCTGGGAGAGCTTCCTCAGCGATCTTGAAGCGCGCAGTCTTTCCCATGAGACCATTCGCAAGTACAAACTGCTCAAAACACGCATGACGGCCTTCGCAGCGGACAAGGGACTCACCCTGCTTGTGGACTTCGATGTAGACGCTTTAAGTCGATTTCGCGCAACGTGGAAGGACGGCCCGCGCACAGCGGGAAAGACTCTCGAGCGCTTGCGCTCCTTTTTCCGATTTGCGCATGACCGCACTTGGACCCAGAGCAATCCGGCCACGCGCCTGAAACTTCCCAGAGTATCCATAAGGCCGACGATGCCGCTAACGCGGGCCGATATCCTGAAGCTGCTGGCGGCGTGTGAAGCGAGCCTGCAAAAATCGAAGCAGCGAGCCGCGAAGGCTAATATCCTGCGGCTCAAGACGCTGGTGCTACTAATGCGTTATTCAGGAGTGCGCATCTCCGATGCAGTAACGCTAACAACTGACCGACTCGACGGCAACCGCCTTTTCCTTTACACACAGAAAACCGGCGTTCCGGTTTATACCGTCCTTCCAGAATCGGTCCTGCATGCTCTTGAAACGATGCCGCGAGACACCGCCACGCATTATTTCTGGAGCGGCGAATCCAAGCGGAGAAGCATCACCGGCTTGTGGGAAAAACGCCTTAAGGGTTTATTCGACCTCGCGGGGATTCCAAAAGGGCAGAGCAACGCAGTTTCTCACCGCTTCCGCGACACCTTTGCGGTCGAGCTCTTACTCGCTGGCGTGCCCATTGAGCGTGTGTCGATCCTGCTCGGTCATCAAAGCGTGCGCATTACCGAGAAGCATTACAACCCGTGGGTCCGTTCGCGCCAAGAACAGCTGGAGGCCGATGTGGCGCGAACTTGGGAGCACGATCCACTGCTCGTGCAGGAAATGCCGGGTACAAAACGGGTACAGATTCAGTAGGGTGAAATTTAAGTCGATGAAAATACAACGGGAAACAGTGGCGGAGGGGGTGGGATTCGAACCCACGAGACCCTTTTGGAGTCTAACGGTTTTCAAGACCGCCGCCTTCAACCGCTCGGCCACCCCTCCGAAATGGGACTTGCACACCAGTATCATAGCTCACGCTTAGCGGCTAAGCTTTTTGGACCTGTGCCTGGCCGCCATTCTACCTGGAACCGAAATATTAGGATCCGAACGTTCACCGCGCAGGCCTTCGGCTCGTCGAGCAACGCTGATTGAGTGTCCGAATTCGGGACGATCCATTCCCGCAATTGGTCAGATCGAACATCCCGCCACACTCCCGGCCAGCCTATGTTCCAGCACCGAAACCGTTTACCATGGACCCCGCCCTGGTACCACACCTGCCCACGTCCGAAGGTCACCCGCCTTCGCTCCTGCAGGCGCCCAGGCCGGGAGGACTCGAGTTATGGCACCATGGCTGCTCCGACGACGACCAAATTGATTACCGCTCAACCGCGAGTTCTGATCGCGGACGACCAATTCGACGTGCTTGAGGCCCTGCGCCTCCTTCTAAAGGGCCACGGCTACATCACTGAAGCAGTTTCTTCCCCCGCTGCGCTTCTGAATGTAATCAAGAATAGCGATTTCGACCTCATCCTTATGGACTTGAACTATGCGCGAGACACCACGTCCGGCCGCGAAGGCCTGGATTTGCTTGCACATTTGCAGGATGTGGGCAACCTGCCGCCAATCGTCGTGATGACGGGCTGGGCCACGGTTGGCCTTGCGGTCGAGGCCATGCAGCGCGGCGTTGGCGATTTTGTTGAGAAACCGTGGGCAAACGCCCGCCTGCTCGAAATCCTCAGCAAGCAAATCGAAATCGGCCGCGCGCGGCGGGACTCCCGTGAACGAGAAATCGAGCGCGAACGGACCATCTCTGAAACTGTCGATCGTGCTGCGGCCCAGGCGCGCGAAATCGACGAAGCGCTCGCGATCCAAAAGGCGCTGCTTCCGGCGCAAATTCCACAGATCTCCGGCTATCGCATTTCGGCCGTTTGGCAGCCGGTGCGCAAAGTAGGCGGGGATTATTACGATGTCCTCGGCTTCGGTGGTGGAAATCTTGGGATTTGTATTGCGGACGTGGCGGGCAAAGGACTCGCCGCCGCGATACTTATGGCCAACCTCCAATCCGCGGTGCGCGGCTTCGCCGGTGCGAATACTCCTCCCGAGCTGCTTTGCGATCGCCTGAACGACCTTGTGCGCCGGAATCTCACTGACGACAGGTTCATAACGCTTTTTTACGCCCATCTCGACGGTCAACAACGCAAGCTGTGCTACGCGAACGCGGGCCACAATGCGCCAATTCTGGTCCACGTCGACGGCTCGCACCACCGCCTCGACCACGGCGGCGGCGTTCTCGGCGCATTTGACTCGCAGGGCTATCACGCCGGCGCGCAGCAACTTGCGCCCGGCGATCGGCTCGTTTTTTTCACCGACGGCGTCACCGAAGCTTGCGCCGCCCAAGCCTGCGATCCCCAGGTCAACGATCCGTTATCTGGCGCGCAAAGGCAGTTGGTTCAGCCTGATGGGGAAGAATTCGGCGAATCCCGTTTGATCGATCTGATCGTTCGCAATCGACAGGACGATGCAGAAGAACTACAAGTAACAATTGTGAGGACGGTCGGCGAATTTTGCCACGGCAATTGGACCGACGACGCCACACTAATCGTTCTCGCCGTCGAGTAGTGGGGCTGTAGGATCCTCCGCGACGAAGACTGGGAGGTTCGATGGCACGGAACAGGACTCTCGTATCGATTCTCGCTGGCATCGTTCTACACGCCGGGTTCGAAAGCATGACTGTTTGTCAGTCGTCACTTACTTGTTCTGAGCGAAGCAGAAGGGGCACTCGTCACTGCTTCAGAGGTGCTCGTTGATCTCCATCTGGATGGACATTCGCTACGCGCTGCGCATTCTCCTGAAGTCTCCCGGATTCACTGCTGTCGCCGTCCTCACGCTCGCCCTCGGCATCGGCGCGAACACTGCCATCTTCAGCCTGATCAACGGCGTCCTCATGCGTTCCTTGCCGGTCCAGGACGCGCAGACTCTCGTCGTCTTGAAATGGAGTGCGCATCACGGTCCGGACATCCACAACAGCAGCAGCTACGGCGACTGTGGCCGCACTAGACTTTCTCGCGACGGCGAGTCGTCAGGTTGTTCGTTTTCTGAACCGTTTTTCCACGACGTTGCCTCGCATGTCAGCTCCTTTTCTCACGTTGCGGCATTCTCAAGCGGAGGCCAGCTCGACCTCAGCGGCAACGGCACAGCAAGCGTCTTGCGCGCGGAAGCAGTCACTGGCGACTATTTCAATATGCTCGGCGTTCGCCCAGCGGCTGGCCGTCTCATCGCGCCCGCCGACGATTCCGTTTCGGCATCTCCCGTCGCCGTCTTGAATTATGGTTACTGGAAATCTCAGTTTGGCGGCTCGCTCTCGGCGGTCGGGAAAACGGTACGACTGAACAACGTCCCTTTCACCATTATCGGTGTGGCAGACCCGCAATTCGACAGTCTGAGTCCCGGAAATCCCAAAGACATTTGGGTGCCGCTTTCCGTCCTCCCTCTCGTCAATCCCTCGCCCGAAGCCAAGACTCGTGCCACCGACGCTTATAGCTGGTGGCTCGTTATTATCGGACGACTGAAACCCGGTATTGCGCCGCTCCAGGCGCAAGCGGAAGTTTCCACTCTCTTCCGCAACGACATGTTGCACGGAGCGAAACCGTTCTCGAAGCCTCAGGACGATCCGCGCGTCGCGGCGCTGCCGGGGCAATCGGGTCTGAGCGGCGAGACCGCGGAACTCGCACCCATCGCCTACGTCTTGATGCTGGCTGTCGGCATCGTTCTTCTGATCGCCTGCGCCAACCTCGCCGGGCTCCTGCTCTCCCGCGCGAACGCGCGCCAAAAGGAGATTGCCGTGCGACTGGCTCTTGGCGCCGGTCGCGGAAGAGTCGTGCGCCAATTGCTCACGGAAAGCGTCCTGCTTTCCCTTGTCGGTGGCGGGCTCGGCGTGCTGTTCGCCATCTGGGGCACTGAGGCGATTATGTCGCTGATGACGGCCGGTTCCGATCGCGCCTTTCCCTTCAATATCGGCTTCGACGGTCGTGTGCTGGCGTTCACGTTTGCCGTCTCGGTTCTTACAGGCATCATCTTTGGTCTTGCGCCGGCATTTCGCGGAACCCGCATGGATCTGACGCCAGTGCTTAAAGAGGGTTCGCGCACTTCCAGTGGCGATGGCGCTCGCGGATGGCTCAATCTGGGTGACGGCCTGGTCGTCGCGCAAGTGGCGTTGGCCGTAGTGGTGCTCGTCGGCGCCGGTCTTCTGGTGCGCACGCTGCAAAATCTGCGAAACGTAGATCCCGGTTTTGACACGCGCAATTTGCTGAGTTTTAGCCTCGATCCGACCCTCATCGGATACAAAACGCCGCAGATCGATACCTTCTATCGCGACTTGCAACAGCGCCTCGCGTCCATTCCTGGCGTCGAGTCGGTGAGCTATTCAAATAACACGTTGCTGAGCGGCGATCTTTGGATCACCGGTTTTCACTTGGCAGGTACGCCGAAGGACCACGAGTCGGATGCGGACTACTTGCCCGTCGGCGCGAATTTCTTTTCCACCATGCATATGCGGCTTCTTGCCGGCCGCAATTTCACTACTGCCGATTTTGCACAGGCGCAAGTCGCTCAGCAGGCTAGAGAAGCACGCCAAGCCGTACAGGAGGCGATCGAGGCGGGCACTGCGAACCCACCCGCTCCGGCCGGAACCGCATCGAAAGCGACAAGCTCCGCATCCGCCGCGGACACCTCGCCGAGCGAAGCCCCCACGCCCGTTATCGTGAACAAGACGTTCGTCCAGAAATATTTTTCCACAGTCAACCCGATCGGCCTGCACTTTGGCGCCGCCGAGGCCGATCCAGCCAAGGGCGAGATAGCGAACCCGGGCTGGGTGATTGACGGCGTAGTCAGCGACGCGAAATACGAAGATTTGCGGGGTGCTGTTGCGCCCACCATGTACGTTCCATTGAGCGGTCTTCAGACAAGCTTTGAGCTCCGTACGGCGCGAAACGTGGCAGCGCTCACGCCAGCCATCCGCGGCATCGTCAGTCAAATGGACAGCAACCTCCCAGTGTTTAATGTCCACACGCAAACGCAGTTGATCGACCAGTTGCTGATCCGGGAGCGCATGATCGGTCAACTGTCCGGCTTCTTCGGCATCGTGGCGCTCGCTCTCGCCTGCATCGGCTTGTACGGATTGCTCGCCTATCAGGTGGCCCGCCGGACGCGCGAGATCGGAATTCGCATGGCTCTCGGAGCGGAACGGCACGACGTGTTGAGGCTGGTCGTTCGGCAGGGAATCGTTCTCGCTGTGATTGGAGCGGTGTGCGGAGCCGCGGTTGCCTTTTGGGTGACCCGCTATCTTGCCACCATGCTCTTCGACGTGCGTTCCACCGATCCACTGACGTACGCCGGCGTGGCTGTTTTGCTTTGCGCGGTGGCTTTGCTGGCGTGTTACATCCCGGCCCGCCGCGCTTCGCAAGTCGATCCCATGGTCGCTTTGCGACACGAATAGCTGTCGTCTCGCGACGCGAATGACGATCGCCCCGCGCTAAGAGTGACAGCGAATATTTTCGGTGGAAGTGCGGGGCTTTGGAAGCCTTTGGGGTGGAAGCGCGGCGCTTTAGCGCCGCGAAAAGAGCATCGCTTGTCGATGGGCTTTAGCCTTGGATACCGTGCAAGCCGCGGAGCGGCGATTGTCGTTAGCCCGGCACGTAGCTCGCCCGTAAGGGCGAAGCGCAGTGCCGGGAAAACGAAGTCGGGGAACCAGAAGCCCCGGAGGGGCGATTGATGGACGAAATGAACCACCGTGAGAGCACCGTTCGCCTACACGCAGGGCTCGAAGCACTAAACGCGGACCGTAACTCGCTCGCCCCGACCGAAGCCCAAAGGGCGTGTCGCTTCGCTTCGCCACTTGTCACTTGTCACTCGGCCCCGGGACATAGCGAACAAACGGCGAAAGGCGAAGAAAAGGCTAATCGCCACACCCATACTATTAAAATTCACCGCAAGCACCTGAAAATAAAAGAGAAAACATTTTCTAACCGTCACAGGTGTGGCTTTTCCCTTCCCTTTTTGTTCGCCTCGCCTTTTCGATCGGACTCTAGAACCTTCGAGCCCGAACGACTAACATGGCAGTCTTCGCCCACCTCTGACGGGCACAAATATTTTGCGGGCGAAGATGGTTCAGGAGACCAAATTGATCAAATTGATTGACGTCGAAAAATTCTACGAATCTGGCGCCGGTAAGACGTGGGTGCTGCGCCGCATCAATGCGGAAATCCGCGAAGGTGACTTCATCACCATCATGGGCCCATCCGGCGCCGGCAAATCAACCCTTATGGGCATTATTGGCATGCTCGACGGCGCATGGAAAGGCGAGTACTACCTCTACGAAAATCCCGTTCACAAATTGGACAATCGTCGCCGCGTCGAGCTGCACAAGAAGTATGTCGGCTTCGTCTTCCAGCAATACCACCTGCTCGACAATCTTACTGTCGCCGAAAATCTCGACCTGCCGCTTTCCTATCGCGACATCAAGAAAGCAGAACGGCAGGGAATGGTCGCCGATATCCTCGACCGCTTTCAGATCGTCGGCAAAAAAGATCTGTTTCCCAATCAGCTTTCGGGCGGCCAGCAGCAACTCGTGGCTGTCGCTCGCGCCGTGATCGGCAAGCCGAAGCTGATTCTGGCCGACGAACCGACCGGCAGTCTGCATTCGAGCCAGGGCAAAATGATCATGGATTTGCTGAAAAAGCTGAATGACGACGGCACAACCATCATCCAGGTTACGCACAATGAAGCTTGGGCCGCTTATGGGAACCGAATCATTCAATTGGCCGACGGCTGGATCATTGACGGCCAGACGCAAGCGGGCGCCGCATGACACCCGTTAGTTGGGGGGCCGCCATTGGAGCGGAAAGAGAGTGGACAACGAGTAATCAAACAGCAAGAATAGGCTCCCTCTCGAAAGAGAACCGGGAGCCCTTCCATGCAATCGTTTTTGCAGGACGTACGGTACGGCTGGCGCATTCTCCAGCGAAATCGCGGGTTCACGATTGTCGCGGTGTTGACTTTGGCGATTGGGATCGGTGCGAACGCCGCGATATTCAGTGCCGTCAACGCATTTGTTCTGCAGCCATTGCCGTACCCGAATCCGAATCGGATCGTAATGATATGGAACACAGCGCCAGATCGCGGTATCAACCGAGGAACGGCTTCAGCCGCCGAGTTTCTCGACTGGCGCGAAATGAACCATGTTTTCGATTCATTGGCGACGTGGCGTCCCGCGTTCGCCACCGTCACGGGTAGCGGCGAGCCGGAGCAGATCTGGGCTATGCACGTTTCAACAAATCTCTTCAGGTTACTTGGCGCGAAACCAGCGCTTGGCCGCGACTTCCTGCCCGAAGAAGGTCAAGTCGGCCATGAGAAGGTGGCGATCCTTAGCAACGCGTTCTGGAGGCGAAAGTTCCGCGCCGATCCGCAGATCGTAGGCAAGTCAATCATGCTCGATTATGAGCCATATGAGATTATCGGCGTCCTGGCGGCGAAATTTTCAATCTCCGGAACGCACGTCGGTCTTGATGTATGGGTTCCGCTCGCGTTCACTCGCGCGCAATTGGATCGTTCGCACTACGATCTGGTGGTCTGCGGCCGCCTGAAACCTGGAATCCCCCTGGCGAAGGCACAGGCGGAAATGGACACAATCAACGCGACGCTGAAAAAGCGCTATCCGGAAATGGATCAGGAGACTGGGATGCTGGTAGAAACGCTTCAAACGGCTCTCACGCACAGCGTCCGTCCGGCGATGGTGATCTTTTTGTGGGCCGTCGGGTTCGTGTTGCTGATTGCCTGTGCGAATGTTGCGAACTTGATGCTGGCGCGCGCTACATCACGCGAGCGGGAGATGGCGCTTCGCACGGCGCTCGGCGCACGCGGTGGCCGCGTTTTCCGGCAGTTGCTTACCGAGAGCGTTTTACTGGCGCTCATCGGTGGAATGTTCGGGCTCGTCGTCGCATTCGGGGGGATTCGCTTCATTCGAGACGAACTCCCGCAGGGACTGCACGAAATCCCGTTCTCGAGCAATATCCACCTCGGGTGGCCTGTCCTGGCATTCACGATCGGACTGTCGCTGTTGACGGGAATCATCTTTGGTATTGCGCCCGCATTCCAGATTTCGCATTCCGCACTCACCGAGGCTCTTAAAGAAGGAGGCCGTGGTTCGACGGCCGGCCGCCGCGGCCATCTGCTGCGCTCTTCATTGGTGGTTTCGGAAGTTGCGCTGTCGGTTCTGCTGCTTATAGGCGCGGGGTTGCTGGTGCGCAGCTTCGCGCGGCTTCTATCCCAGAACCTTGGGTTCGATTCTCATGACTTACTGACGATGCAGGTCTGGCTGCCGTCTGCTCACTATAACGGAGCGCAGACGGTCAATTTTTACCAGCAGGCCCTCCGTCAGATCCGTGCCTTGCCTGGAGTAAAAGAGGCGAGCGGCATTGATTTCCTCATGTTTACGGGATGGTCCGATAGCGTGGAGTTCGATATTGCCGGCCGGGCGCCTTCTTCGCCTCGTGAGAGTTTTATTTCGCGTTATCGTGTGATTGACTCGCAATATCTTCATGCAATGAGCATCCCCATCGTTTCCGGCCGGGATTTTAATGCCGCGGACGGACCCAACAGCGCCGGCGTTGCACTGATTGACCAGGCGCTCGCGGATCGTTACTGGCACAACCAGAATCCCGTCGGGAAGCAGATTCGCATTCATGTCGCGACGGCGCATGCTCCGTGGCAATCGCAGGAACGCGATTCCTGGCTGACAATTATTGGCGTAACCGGAAATATCCGTGAATGGGATTGGGGCGTAGACGCGGTTCCAACGATCTACCTGCCCATGGAACAAGACCCTTCATGGCTGATGAGTTTTGTGATTCGTGAAGGCGGACGCTCCGCGCAGATCCTGCCCGCGGTGCGCCACATTGTCAGTTCTCTCGACGCAAACCAGCCGGTTACCAGCGTGCGCATGATGGACGACATGCTTGATGACGCGTTAGCGCAGCGACGCCTGAACATGGTCCTGCTCGGCGCATTTGCCGCGATCGCGGCGTTGCTTGCTGCGATTGGGATTTACGGTGTCATGGCGTATGGTGTTTCGCAGCGCACGCACGAGATCGGCGTTCGCATGGCGCTTGGCGCGGAGCGTCGCGACGTGCTTAAGATGATTGTGGCTGAAGGATTGCGGCTTACCGGGTTAGGAATGCTCATTGGGCTGGCGGCGGCGGTCGTGGTCGCGCACTATCTGCAAAACCGGCTCTACGGCATGCAGCTTTATGGCATACGCGCAGTTGACCCGGTCACGTTTGTCGGCGTTCCGGTATTGATCATCGCTGTCGCGGCACTGGCGTCGTATTTTCCCGCTCGGCGAGCCACTGCGGTCGATCCTCTAATCGCTCTGCGGTATGAATGATGGTGCTGGCTTTCATCGGCGGACGGTCTCGGCTGGGCTCCTCACGGGAATGCTCGCGGAACCGATTGCGCCAAAATTTCTGAGGACACTTCTCACCCCATGACCCCCCAGCAGACAAATCGCACCAGAGTTTTAGTCGCCGACGACCAGTCGGACATTCGCGAGGCTCTGCGCCTTCTGTTGAAAGGAGAAGGCTTCGAAACCGAGACAGTGTCCTCGCCCGCTGCTGTCCTTTCGTCGCTCGACACGCGCGAATTTGATGCGCTGCTGATGGACCTGAATTATGCGCGGGACACGACGTCCGGTCAGGAAGGCCTCGACCTGCTCACGAACATCCGCTCCCGGGAAAGTACGCTGCCAATCATTGTCATGACAGCATGGGGAAGCCTGGAGCTCGCAGTTGAGGCCATGCGCCGCGGCGCCAAGGATTTCATTCAGAAGCCTTGGGAAAACGCCCGCCTGCTCGCGATCTTGAAAACGCAGATTGAACTCTCTCAGGCGCTTCGTAAGAGCCAGCGCCTCGAGGCCGAAAATCGCCTGCTTCGCGCCGACGGTCGTCCGACGTTCATCGCGGAATCCAGCGCCATGCGTCCGGTAGTCGATTTGATCGCACGCGTTGGTCCGTCCGACGCCAACGTACTGATTACCGGGGAGCACGGCACAGGCAAGGAAGTAGTGTCGCGCACGCTGTACGCGCTTTCCGGCCGGTCGGGCAGACCGCTTGTCACGGTCAATGCCGGCGGCTTGCCGGAAGGTGTTTTCGAGAGCGAGTTGTTTGGCCACGTGAAGGGCGCTTTCACGGATGCCAAATCCGATCGCGTTGGCCGGTTCGAGTTGGCGGACGGCGGCACACTGTTCCTTGATGAAATTGCGAACGTTCCGCTAAACCTGCAAGCGAAGCTTTTGCGCGCCCTTGAAACGGGAGAGTTCGAACGAGTAGGTTCTTCGACCACCCGACGAGTCGATGTCCGTATCGTCTCCGCAACCAACGCGGATGTACAGGCGGAAATCACTGCGGGCCGTTTCCGGGAGGATCTGCTGTTTCGTCTGAATACGATTGAAATCCATTTGCCGCCCCTTCGCGAACGCCGTGAGGACATCCCTTTATTGGCACATCATTTTCTGCGCCAGTCGGCGCAGCGCTACCGCAAGCACGTCGAAGGTTTCGAGCCCGTCGCGTTGCAATTGCTGCTCGATCATCCTTGGCCCGGCAACGTCCGTGAGTTGGATCACGCAATAGAGCGCGCGGTGCTGCTCGCGCAAGGACCGCAGATTCGCGCAGGCGATCTCGGCCTGCGACCGGCGCGCGAACCGTCCGTGCGCTTGGACGAGATGAGCATTGAAGAAGTCGAGCGCGTACTGATCCAGAAGGCACTCGCTCGCTATGGCGGCAATGTGAGCCACGCAAGCAAAGCGCTGGGCCTGAGCAGGAGCGCCCTTTATCGGCGCCTGCAAAAATATAATCTTTGAAGCCTCTTCCGTACGAGCGAAGAATCTTGCTCCTGGCTCTCGCGGCCGGGCTGGGGAGCACAATCATTGCGATCGTTCTGCTCTGGACTGGTCGCTATTCGTCCAAGGTCGAATGGACGCTGACGGCGCTGATGGTGCTTGCGTGGCTGAGTTTCGCGTTCAGTGCGCAGGGCCGTGTGGTTTTTCCGCTGCGTACGGTGTCCAACCTTCTAGCCGCGCTTCGTGAAGGTGACTTCTCGATCCGCGCGCGGGGCGCCAATCGAACGGACGTACTCGGGGAAGTTCTGCGCGAGGTCAACGCGCTGGGCGAAACCCTGCGGCAGCAGCGGTTGGGCGCGCTCGAAGCCACCGCGCTGCTCCGCAAGGTGATGGAGGAAATCGACGTTGCCGTGTTCGCGTTCGACGGTGTCGGGCGGCTTCGGCTGGTCAACCGAGCGGGTGAACGCGTTCTGGATCATCCCGCCGAGGCGCTGCTCGGACGAACCGCTTCGGAATTAGGGCTCGCAGCTTGCCTGACCGGCGAGACTCCGCGAATTGTTCAAGCTACGTTTCCGGGCAAGTCGGGACGCTGGGAGATTCATCGCGGCAGTTTTCGGGAAGGCGGTTTGCCCAATCAAGTCCTCTTGATCAGCGACCTGAGCAGTGCTCTTCGCGATGAGGAGCGTCAGGCTTGGCAGCGACTGATTCGCGTGCTTGGGCACGAGCTTAACAACTCGCTCGCGCCGATCAAATCGGTGGCAGAGAATCTCGGCTCGATGTTGGGCCGCAAGGACCGCGCGCCCGATTGGCAAGAGGACATGCGGGCCGGCCTGAACGTGATTGCTGCCCGTACCGACGGGCTTGCGCGCTTCATGAACGCCTATGCCAGACTGGCGAAATTGCCTCCGCCCGCTTTTCGCGATATCGACGTCGGTTCGTGCGTGCGCCGCGTCGTTGGACTTGAGCGCAGATTGGGAATTGAGTTGGCGGCGGGTCCTGAGCTTCAAATCGAAGCGGACCCGGACCAGCTCGAACAGGTAATGATCAATCTTCTGCACAACGCCGTGGATGCCTCACTGGAAACGGGCGGCGGGGTTCGCGTTGGTTGGAGTCAGTCGAACGGTTACGTTGAGGTCTGGGTAGAAGACGATGGGCCCGGTATTCCGAACTCCACGAATTTGTTCGTACCCTTCTTTACGACGAAGCCGAGCGGTTCGGGTATCGGTCTGGTGCTAAGCCGGCAAATCGCCGAGGCACACGGCGGATCCTTGGTGCTTGAAAATCGGGCATCCCATCGTGGCGCTGAAGCGCGACTTCGGTTGCCAACGAGGCAGCTCACTTAGTTTCGTGCGGTGTAACGAGTGTCGCGACGCGACGCTCGAGCTCGCGCGTAAGTTCCTCCGGCCTTGCATTTTCGTCGAACGGCACTGGCTTTCCGATGGTGACGCCAATCGATCCAGGCGGAGCCCAGTGCTTTCCGCGCATCTTCCGTTCGAAAATTCCGTCGAGCCGCATGGGTACCACCGGCGCTCGTAACCGCGTCGCGAGCAGGCCGATGCCAGCCTGAAACGGATTCATGACTCCGTTCTGCGTTCGGGCGCCTTCCGGGAAAACCAACACACTCCATCCGCGATCCACCAAGTCACCAGCAAAAGCAAAACTCTTGCGGAATCCTGAGTGCCTGGGCAGTGGAAAGACATTGAACAGCGAAGTGACTAGCAGCCATTGCGCTTGCAGAGAGATTCGCTCGAGGTAAGGCGTTCCTTCCGGTGGCGTCCGCATGGTTTCGAGCAACTCTCCGTCCATCGCGACCGCGAGTCGATCTCTGAATCGAGCGGGAAGAGCTGCAAGAATGTATGCGGGATCGAAATACGCGATGTGATTCGAAATCATGAGCGCGGGCCCCTGCACATCGCGAAGGTTCCCGCGTCCAACAACTCGCGGCCAGCCAAGGATCAACATCGCCGGACGTTGCAAAAGATAAAAGACCGCCATGCGCAGCCATCGAACAGGCCTCGTTTGCGCCCAGCGTGGATAATGGAAGCCGCGGGCGACTTCCGGCGGACTTTCGACTAGCTTCTCTAGTCCGCGGAGCGTGTCGGCTTTCGTAAAATCTGTTTCGCTTAGGTCTATCTGATATCGATCTTCGAGCGCTCCCAGCAGTTCCACACGCTCGATTGAGCTGAGCTGCAGCTTCGCATTCGTCCCGGCAGAAGCAGGCGCTCCGCCTGAAATTCGGCGGAGAATTTGTTCGATTGGGCTCGCCGCGGCCGAGGCCGCTGGTTCCGTTTGCCGGCTGAGTTCGCGCTGAGCGGTTGCGGCGATCTGCTTCAGTACTGGCTTTTGCGTCGGCGTGCGCGGAAAGTCCGCGCGTGGCCAGACATACCATTGCCGCATCTGTTGGAAAGGCGCGAGCCGCTTGTTCGTGGATTCGACGATTGCTCGCGGATCCAACGACGCGTCGCGCAACAACAGGACCGCGCACGGAACAGCATTCCCATCGCGTTCGAGCCCGGTCACGACGCAATCGCGGACGCCAGGTTCTTTGCGCAGTTCGGCTTCGAGATCTTCCGGGTAAACATTAAGCCCTTCCGGCGTAACGATGACGTTTTTTCGCCGGCCTTTGAAATACAACGTTCCGTCGGGACCTTGCTCGCCCAAATCTCCGGTGTGAAACCATCCTTCCGCGTCCAGCACGGTGTCGGCGCCGGCGTTGTTCCAGTATCCCGGACTCACGTTTTCGCCACGCACCAGAATTTCACCGTCACTCGCTAGCTTCACTTCAAGCCCGGGCAAGGACTTGCCGATTGAGCCGTGGCTCAAATGAAACGGGTGATTGACACTGACGAGAGACGTCGTCTCCGTGAGACCGTAACCCTGAATGACCGCGTACCCCAGCCGCGTCCAGAATTCTTCCGCTGCCGCTGGCAGCGCGGCTCCCCCGGAGATTATTGCCCAGAACTTCCAACCGAAGCGGCGGCGAATTCGCCTGAATATCCACCAACGGCGGAGGAAATCTTTGCCTTCCGCAGCCCGGAAGCGTCGCCGGAATTTCTCGATGCGTCGGCTCGTCGTAAGGTCCAGCTCGACTTGGTCGCGCAGTGACTCAATAAGTCGCGGTACGGCGACCAACACGGAGACTTTCTCGTTGTGAATCGTCCGAGTTACGTCTGCCGGGTTGAGTGTGTCGACAAAAATCGATGTTGCACCCAGAATCTGCGGCAGGAAGATGCCGAGCAACTGTCCGAATACGTGGCTTAGCGGCAGTAAATCCAAGAAGCGGAGCGGATGGAAGAATTTCTCATACCGGCGATAGCTCTTGATTTGCTCCTCGATCGGTTCAAGATTCGCAAGAAGGTTGCCGTGCGTTAGCACCACACCCCGCGGCTCGGCGGTGGTGCCGGAGGTGAATACGATTTCGACTGGGTCTTTGCGACTCGCAGATGCTGGCGCGAATCCCTCCACCGAATGGCCCGCTACAAGTCCAATCAGATCGTCGAGGCAAACCGTCGGCAGCGAGGGATCAATGATCGGCAAGTTCCGGCCGGTTATGGCTAACTTCACGCCCGATTGCTTTGCAACCCGGGCTGCGAAGCTGCTGTCCGCGATCGCATCCATCGGAACGGCGACAGCTCCGCGCAGCATGCATCCGAGAAATGCTGCGATCCACTGACCCGAGTTTTCTCCCCAGATCAGTACACGGTCGCCTTGGGCCACCATACGCCTGTCGAGCTCTCGGGCGAATTGCGCGGCATGACGATACAGGTCCGCATAGGTCCAGCGAATCGTGCGGTATCCACGTCGCCAAGCGACTGCGGCCTCCTGGGCTGGGCGCGAATCAAGCTTGAAATATTCGATGAGGGAATCACGCGCCATTCTTCGCACCCCTAGTTTCACGGCAGCGGTCGGCTGTAACGTGACAAATCGAGGGAGTATTTCATCAACGCGACCGTTGTGTCGAGTTTCACTTCAGACCGCCTATCTTTGACTCGTGAATAGCGCCCTGGGACGCCCCGTGTAAGGTTCGTAACCTTAGGACCTCCGTACCATTCCGCAAAACCTTTGGTCCTAGTACCTTAGAACCCGGTGCTTGAGGTGAACCCTTACCATGCATAGGGAAGCCGCGGTCCCCAATGCTCGCGCGTTCGTGAGGAGCTTCAACGTTCTCCTTAAGTTCGCTCGTCTGTATGGTTTAGCTCATACACGCTCGGCGGAACAGTTGGAAGTCGCCTGGGGCGAACTGCAGGAGTGCCTGGAAGTCAACGCGGAGAGGGGTCTGCTGCTTGGTGTTTCCGGATCCCAACTCCTCCTCGACGGCGAACCCCTCGAATCGACGGCAGCAGAGCGCAGTTTTGCTGAATTACTCACAACAGCGGGCATCGCGAGCATCGGGTTCACGCGCCGAATCGGAAAGGACGATTTCGCAGACCTCGTCCGAGTTTTTTCCGAGGCGGGAGCTAAAGCTGGCCCGCTTGCGGAACGTTTGGCCAAGGCCTTCGGCGCAAGTACTTCCGGCGGTGTCCGAGTCAACGAAATCCGATTTGTGGCCGAAGATGCCGCTATTTCTGATACCCGCTTAGCCGCGCAGTTGGCGGCGAAGACGCTGGGCGTCGATGGCACCCAACTCCAGGATTGGTTCCGAAGTCCAGAAAAGATGATCCAACTAATCGCCGCAGCGGAGGGATCGCATGGGCAAGGTGGACTTGGTGAGGGCGGCAACGGATCTGGCACTGGATCGAGTTCGGGTTCGAGCGCCACGTCGGCGCTGATGCCCGCGATTTTTGAAGGCACGGACCATTCACTGATTGTTGGAAACGGCATGCGCTCCGAGGGTGGAAGCGTGGCGGTAGGTGCTGGACTGGCTGGGGGCACGCCAGATGCTCCGCAAAACATGGTGCCGGGGATCTCAGGAGGCCTCGTGCTCCCACTCGAAGAGCCCCAGGTTCGCGGCCTTCTGCGGCTACTCGTGCAATTCGGCGAGGCAACGCAGTCGGAGTCTCAGCTCCCACCACAGGTTTGGCGGGAAAAGGTGGCTACGCTGCCGCGTAATGCGCAAGCAGTCTTGCGGCAGGCCTTGGCAAGTATCGCGGCAAAACAGCCGAATGCGAAACTGGATGAAGCGATGCTTTTGCAACTGGCCGAAGACCTGGCCATCCGTTTCGCACTCGAGCAGTTCGAGCGCGGCGAGGTGCGCGTAAACGCGGTTCGCCAAATGCTCGACGGTATGAACCGCGAGATTGAGAACCTCCGAAAGGTCCTCCGGGCGCGAGAGGAGAAATTGGCCGGAGCGGGGCTCTCACTCGACTCGCGCGCTGATGTCCTTGACCGGCAGTTCTGGGCTGCGGTCCCGGAATCGGGCAAGCGAACGGTTCTGACGTCTCCCGAAGCATGGTGTGTCCCGCCCCGCAACGTGCAGCAATATGTAGACGAATTGCTCACGCGGGGAGAATCCGAAGCGGCGGGAAATGTGCTGTCGAAATACGCAGCGTGCGTCCGAAATAGCGACCCCGAAGCCCGCAAGAAAGCAGCAATCGGCTTGGGACAGTTGGCGGGCGCTTTCAGCAAAGTGGCAAGTCAGGGACTGCAGCAGGCCTTGATGCAAACTGGTCAGCAGATGCTGAAGGAGCGGGATTCGGAAATTGAAACGCTGCTTAGCGCGGCGTTCGTACGGCTCAGCCAAGAGTCCGCCACTCGCCGGTATTTCGGCGCAATGCAACAGGCGCTCGATTCCCTGGCTGATTTGGAAGAGCATCGTCCGACGTGGGTGCAAAGCCTCCGTCCGCGCACTGGGATCGAAAATCGAGTCCCTGATTTCATCGATGAAGTGCTGGCAGCCGAAACGTTGCCGGAAGGATTTCTTGGCGTATTGATGCGCCTCCCAGAACAATCGGCTGAGCATCTGGGCGTACGTTTGGGCCGGGTTACCCGCAGCTCAGAAAGGGAAGCGATCGTCGAAATTGCAGAATCTCTTGGTGCTCCGTGCAAACGCCAACTGTTGGAACTTCTGAAGGCGGCACCGTTGGCAAGAGCGGCAAATGCCCTTGGGCTGCTAAGTCGACTTGACCCTGGCGCGGTGCAGGCGCCGCTCTTGGCTCGCCTCAGCGAGGGCGGGCGAACGTTCCATGACGCGATCGTGCGGCAGTTCTCGATTGCCGCGGCTCCCGAGCGCGGAAGTATTCTGTGCAGCATCATAGCGATGCTCGATCGGTCTGTCGTTCCGCTCGCGCTCGACGAAATCGGTATGTGCGGAGATGCCACCACAGCGCCGGACCTGCTTAGAATTGCGGAAGCAACCCCGCCCGATGTAACGGATTACGTGCGCGTTAAGGCGATCGAAGCTCTTGGCCGTTTGCGACCTCCGGAGTCGATTGTACTGCTGCGACAGCTTGTGCAGGCGCGGAAGCGGTTCGGCTGGGTTCACCCCGAGGAAATTCGAATTGCTGCAGCGCAAGCACTGATGAAATTCGATCAGGAATGGATCCAGGCATTCCTTCCGCAGTCCGGTTTAGAACCGCGCATCGTGTCGCTTGCCCCGCTGGATGCCGTTCCTACCCGCGATATGGTGCGCTCCCGGCGTTACCGCCGCGTGCGGCTTCCACGCAGTGTTCCAGCCGTTGTGATTTCACCCCGAGGAAAATGCTCGTCGGCGATCAGTGTGCTGAGTCTTGAGGGGGGGCTGTTGGACAGCGATGTCCAACTCGCCGTGGGAACGGAAGCGACACTGAAAATTCCGGCGGGACTCAGGCCAATCAGCATGCAGGCCGTGGTTCGATTCGTGCGGTCGCGTCAGGCTGGATTCGAGATGGTCGGCATGGGGTTAGACGATCGGGTAAAATTGCGTTCGCTTCTTGTCTCCATCGGCGAGTTCGACACACCCGCGTAAGGTTAGCTCCTCGAAGATAAGTTCGCCCGCAACATCGGCGCCGTTCACAACCGGATGATGCTGCCTTTGGGCCGGCTGCACCGCCGATCCCGGAAACGCGTAGTGCAGTTATGGAAACAGCGTGACATTCTCCATAAATTGACTTGCAATGAGGACCTTGCGGGTATATGAGTAATAGCCTTAACTCGGACAATATGTAACTAGGAGTGCAGTACTCCCGGGGTGCGGATGGAAAAGCCGATACGCGTATTTATTCTTTCGGACAACCGGCTATTTCGAGAAGCGCTGACACGTATTTTCTCCAAGAAGAGTGATATCGAAACGTTGCGGTCCCGCCACTTTGCCGCCGATGCGGCCGAAGATATCGTGAACTCAGAGACCGATGTGCTGGTACTCGACTCCGCGCAATTTTTGTCTTCGGAGGGCACAGACCTGGTGAATCATCCGCGTGGGCAGCAGATCAAAATTGTTATGGTCGCGATGAAGGAGGACGAGGCGCTTTTTCTCGAGGCCGTAAGACGGGGTGTATGCGGGTACGTGCCGAAAGATGCCTCCGCAATAGACGTCGTAAACGCTATTCGAGCGGTAGCCCAAGGGGAGGCGGTGTGCCCGCCCCGGCTTTGCAAACACTTGTTCGACTATGTAGCGCAACTGCCAAATGATCTGCCACCTGCAGAACCGGAAAGACCGGCGGGACTCACGCGGCGTGAAGAGCAGTTGATCCCATTGATTGACCAAGGCCTGACAAACAAAGAGATCGCCGCGCAGCTTAACCTGTCGGAGAAGACGGTCAAGAATCACATTCATCGCATTCTTCGCAAGGTAGGGGCGGAAAACCGGCTTGGCCTGGTGGCAGTATTCCGCTCTTCAACACGCTCCCCACGAGTCGCTTACTCCCAACCGCCATTGGGCCCTTCCTAGTTCTTCGTTGAGCCTTTGTTGGGCCTTTCCATCAGAATCCAGGCAATGAATAGGCCCTTGTTGGATCCTTTGCTCCAGTAGCAATCTGCACCCAAATTCCTCCCGAATAGGGGCTTTTCAATTTTGGCCACTGAACGAATACTGCCATGCGCGCGGGGTGCACATGAAGAGTGTCCGAGTGTTGGTGGCAAACCGGCCCAGATTGATGAGGGAACTGATTCTAGCGACCGTTTCCGACCAGGAAGGAATTGAAATCGTCGGCGAGATAGAGGACGAAACGCAGATCGAATCCGCGGTGGCAGAGATGCTGCCCGATTTCCTGATCGTCGCACTCGACGGACATAATCGGCTTCCCGATTCTTGCGTTACAGTGCTGCAAAAATATCCCAGCCTTCGAGTGATTGCGATTTCTCCGGAACGCGGCAACACGATGTTCTATTGGACTTCCTTGAATATTCAGCGCACGGCTATAGAGGCTTCTGAAAAAGGCGTCCTTGACGTGCTACGCAGCCGGAATCAGTTCGTCGGGAGTTGAGCATGAACCCCTTGCTTCGCAGTCGATTCGGGACCGCTCGTTGGGGCATTGGTGCCGCCTGCACAATTACAACGGCTCTTGCGGCGTTTCTCGCAGTCATGTTCAGCGTTACTGCGACTCATGCACAGACACAGCAGGCTGGCCAGGCCCCGCCATCCGATTTGGCCCGCCAGAATTTCGAACGCGTCGCGGCAACAGCCAGCCAAATACAGGTTGTCCTGCGGAAAGACGCCGGTTTAATGGTTGAGCTAAAGAGATGGGTTGCCAAGGATGCGACCGACCATGGCCAACTGGTTAGCGATTCGGATCTCACCGACCAAGCGATTTACGACCGGCTTGAGACTGACGTTCAGTTCCGCTCTGTCGCTACTCTACTGCTTCAGAAGTATGGGTATCTGCTTCCACAGGTCAATCCAGAATCCCAGCAGGGCCAGGAAGAGAAGCTGCTACTTGCCGATCGCGCGAAGTGGGTCGCGCAAGACGAGGAAGAACGATTGGCGTCAGAGCGGCGGATCAGTCCAGCCGCGCAGCAAGCCCGGTTGTGTGATCCTGACGAGAATAGGGACTGCTCGATCCCGGCGCAGAGGATGGGCTTTCCGGGAGACCAGCAACAGCGCGAGATCGGTAGCCCCGTCGTGCCGCAGGGAAATGCCCCCCTTGCAAACCCGAGCGGGCCCATGCCGCAACCACGCAATTTGCCCTTCCTACAGAGGGCGGCGCTAACGGAGCCGGGGTTATCCGGGAACGCGGACGGAGAGGACTTTGATGCGGGGGAACCGCTGCCTTCAGTGTTTTCCGGTCTTGGACAGGCTGGCCCAGGAACGATTGTTCGTTCAGGAATAGATGGAGCGTACCAAGAGCCGATGCTGCAACAAGGATTGTCCGACGGCGTTCCGGCTAGCCAAGGCGCCGCGCGCGGAGCAGGAGCAGAAAATGCAGCGTCATTGTCGAACCGCAGGCTGAACACAAGCGGCTCCACTGATTACACGCTCAATCGGAACTCGGAAGCTGCAGCCTCCAGCGGGTATGCAAACGGGTACGCTGGTGAGATCAACGCGGAATCACAACCCAATTCTTCCGCATACCCCGACTCTTACCGTATACGCGCAAACCCGAATCTGAGCCGGGTGATGTTGCGTCAACCGGTGCCGTATGTGGACGTTCCGTCACTCTATGACATGTATCTGCAAGCGCAGCCACAGCCGCCCATGCCCGAGCGATTCGGCATGCAAGTGTTCGAGAACGGTTCGCGCGATTCTCAGATCATCCCGTTCGATTTGCCTGTGGGGCCCGATTACGTCGTCGGTCCGGGAGATAGCTTGGCGGTCGACCTGTGGGGCGGTGTATCACAACGGCTATTCCGCACCGTCGATCGGGAAGGCCGACTGACGTTGCCGGAAGTGGGTCCGGTGCTCGTGGCTGGCAAGTCGCTGGCTGAAGTTCAGGAATCGGTGCAGAAAACGTTAAGGACGCAGTTTCGAGATGTCTCGGCTGACGTTTCGCTCTCACGGCTGCGGACAATCCGGGTGTACGTGGTCGGCGACGTTAGACATCCGGGTGCGTACGATATCAGCTCCCTTTCGACGCCGTTGAACGCACTATTTGCCGCGGGCGGACCAACATCTGACGGTTCGCTGCGCACTTTGGAGCACAAACGCGGCGACCAGATCGTTCAAGACGTAGATGTATACGACTTGCTGCTTCATGGAGTCCGCACCGGGATGGACCGGCTGGAAAATGGCGACACGGTTCTCGTGCCGTCAATCGGGGCTCAGGTGACCGTCGCAGGTATGGTCCGGCGGCCCGCAATCTACGAGCTACACGACGAAAAATCGCTTTCAGATGTGCTCAGCCTGGCTGGTGGCCTGCTCCCCACTGCGACGCTTCGCCATATCGAAGTGCAGCGCGTAATCGCCCACGACAAGCGCACGATGCTCAGTTTGGACTTGCCGGCCGGTGCGGACCCCGCTGGGATCCAAAAGGAACTCGACTCGTTCCAAATACAGGACGGCGACAAGATCCGGGTTTTTCCGATCGCGCCCTACAACGAGGACACGCTGTATCTGGAGGGTCACGTTGTCCGGCCAGGACGATATTCCTATCGCACCGGCATGCGGGTGACCGATCTCATTTCTTCCTATAAGGATCTGCTGCCCGAACCAGCCACGCAGTATGCGGAGATCATCCGGCTGAATGCGCCCGATTTTCGCCCGACCGTCGAGAGTTTCAATCTCGCGGACGCTCTAAGTCATCCAGGAAGCGCACCGGTATTGCAACCGCTCGATACAGTGCAGATTTTCAGCAAATACGACTTTCAGAATCCACCCACCGTTTCGGTGGGAGGAGATGTGCGCGTCCCTGGCACCTATAGGACTTCAGGTCAATTGCATTTGAGCGATGCGATCCACATGGCAGGTGGCCTTGCGGCGGATGCGGAAACCCAGGATGTGCAGGTCTTTCGGCACTTGCCGGACGGCGAACTCAAGATATTCAGTGTGAATCTCAGTGGGGCTCTCGCAGGAAGCTCGACTGACAACATTCTCCTCGACTCGCGTGACCGTATCCTGGTGCACCGCAATCCAGCAGACGTGGAACCTTCGACCGTTTACATCACGGGGGAGGTCGTGCGCCCCGGTCGATATCCGCTGACGACAAACATGACCTTCGCCGATCTGATCCGCGCGGCAGGTGGCGCAAAGCAAAGTGCGGATATGAAAGATGCCGACCTGACGCGCTATAGCTGGAACAATCGATCCGTCATTACCGGGCAGCATAAAGAGATCGAACTCGCCGACGCGCTTAGCGGCACAAGCGAGGTGAACGAATCCCTCCGCAACGGAGACGTGCTAACCATTCGTAAACGCGCAGGATGGGACGACTTGGGATCGTCGATTTCAGTGCAGGGAGAGGTGATGCATCCGGGAACGTACGGAATTCAACCCGGCGAAGCACTCAGTTCCATCCTGAAACGCGCCGGCGGATTCATGCCTGATGCCTATCCCTACGGAGCAATTTTGATCCGGCCGGACGTGCAGCAATTTGAGGATAAATCTCAAACCGAGTTGGTCGAGCGCGTGCGACAGCAACAGGCCGGCCTGCAGCTTGCTAGCAAGACTGCAAATGACCCGGACGAAAAACTATCGGACCAGGCTGCTTATCAGCAGTGGCAGAACACGCTTGATGAACTGCTGAACAATCCTCCACTCGGTCGCGTGATGATCCAAGTGTCGAAGAACATTCGGAGCTGGCAGGGCACGCCGCGGGATATCACTGTGCGTGCTGGAGACAGGCTTGTAATTCCGAAGCGACCCAGCTACGTGATGGTCCAAGGGCAGGTATACAACCCGACTGCAGTGGCATACCGCCCCGGGAAAAGCGCCAAGTGGTATCTCAGTCAGGCTGGTGGTCCAACGAACCTTGCTAACAAGCACGCGATTTTTGTAATCCGCGCGGACGGAGGTGTAATCGGAGCGCACGGAGCGTCGTTGTTCTTGGGAAGTGCTCTTGGGGAGTCGCTACAGCCCGGTGACATGGTCGTGGTTCCAGAAAAGGCCCTTGGCGGTCCATCGCAGTGGAAGCAGCTCTTCCAGTCCGTTCAAATCGGCACCTCGATTGCCACCAGTGCGATTCTCGCGGCCAGGTACTAAGGGCGCTTAATGATCAGACGTTGGGTGTTCATGGGTGGAGTTGGAATGATGTTAGTTGTGAGCACTGCGATGACTGTCTCAGGTGCACAAGCTGCGGCTCAGTCGAAACGCACCTCGACATCCTTTGCGAGTCGTTCGGCGGACTCGAAAGCAACGAAGGCAAAACGCAACACGACTAAGATTTTAAATCCGCCTCCAGATCACAGATTCGACAATACGGTCGCCCGAGCGCCGGCGAATTTCTCGTCGGACCAAGAGGCGATCTGGACCAGTCCGGCCCACCTTCGATTATCAGACGCGACTTGGCTGGTGCCACTCGGAGGTTTCACAGCAGGTTTGTTTGCGACAGACTCCGACGTCAGCCGTCATCTCAACACAGCGCCGAGTACGATCCATCGATATAAGGAATTGTCCAATTACGGTCTTGGGGCCATGGTCGGCGCGGGGGCGGGACTCTACCTGCTCGGTCGTATTACGAAAGACGAGCACAAGCGTGAGACAGGCTTTCTTGCGGGAGAGGCCGCGGTCGATAGCCTGGTCGCCACCGAAGCGTTCAAGTACACGATGCGCCGAGAGCGGCCGTACGTCGACAACGCAAATGGCTCGTTCTGGCATGGGGGCGATTCGTTTCCGTCCGAGCATGCGGCTCTCGCCTGGTCTATTGCCGGCGTGATTGCCCACGAATACCCCGGACCAATCCCGAAACTTGCAGCCTATGGGCTGGCTACTGCAATCAATGTGTCTCGCATCAATGGCCAGCAGCATTTTCCATCGGATGTGCTGGTAGGCAGCGCCCTCGGATACTTAGTCGCACAGTATGTTTACAACAGACATCACAATCCGGATTTACTTGGCGCCCCATGGCCGCGGCTAGGAGTCCACCCCGAGCGGTCTTCGCATTGGCGCGCGAGGAATATGGGTTCGCCGTATGTTCCGCTCAACAGCTGGGTGTATCCGGCACTGCTCCGGCTTGCAGCCCTTGGTTCGATCGACACCGATGCCGAGGGAATGCGCCCGTGGACCCGAATGGAGTGTGCGCGGCTCGTTCAAGAAGCGGGAGATCATCTGGGTGAAGATCAGTCTTCCGCGAACGATAAGGCGCAAATTTATGACTCTCTCGCAAAGGAGTTCTCGAACGAGATCAATCTTCTGGGCGGCGGGGACAATCGGCAAGCGCAAGTCGAATCCGTTTACATGCGCCTCACCGATATTTCAGGCGAGCCGCTCCGCGACGGGTACGACTTCGGCCAAACAATTACGAACGACTACGGCCGTCCATACGCGGAAGGTGTGAACACGATTTCCGGGGGATCGGTTTGGGCGTCAGACGGGCCGTTCGTCGGATATCTGCGCGCTGAGTATCAACATGCTCCATCGTCCCCTGCGCTGCCTACTATCGCCCTGCAGGCGATCCAGCAGGAACTGGGCCTTCCAACGACGCCTCCCAGCGTGCCGACAAGCTCTGTCGATCAATTCGACATGCTGGACGGTTACGTTGGTATGCAGCTTGGGAATTGGCAGATCAGCTTCGGCAAACAGGAGCAATGGTGGAGTCCCGATCAAGGTGGCTCGATGCTCTTCAGCAATAACGCCGAACCAATTGAAATGCTGCAGATCAATCGCACCACGCCTTTCACGCTGCCCTCGTTCCTCGGAAAAATCGGACCGATTCGGGCTCAATACTTTCTCGGCAGGCTCGGCGGCTACCAGTGGGTGTATAGCTCGGCAAACGGCTTCGCGGGTTCATGGTCGCAGCCGCTGAGCGATCAACCGTTCATCACCGGCGAGAAGCTCAGCATGAAACCGACGCCCAATCTTGAGATAGGTTTTGCGGTGACCACACTGTTCGCCGGAACAGGCATACCCTTCACCGCGCACAGTTACTTGAAGGCGCTGCTTCCTATCTCGAACGGTCTGCCCGGGTCCTCGAAAGACGAAGGCGACACGCGCGGCGAATTCGATTTCCGCTATCGCCTGCCGGGTGTTCGGGATTGGGCGACGTTGTACGCAGATGGCTTTACGGACGATGAGCCCAATCCGTTGTGGGGGCTGTCGATGGATAAATCTGCGTTCGACTCGGGACTCTATTTCTCGCATCTTCCAAAAGTCCCGAAACTGGATCTTCGAATCGAGGGAGTTTTTACAGATAACCCGAATCCGAATCCGGTCCTCCAGCACGGATTCTTCTATTCAAATGATCGGTTCAAGAGTGGATACACGAATGATGGAAATCTGATCGCGAGCTGGATTGGGCGCCAAGGACAGGGTGCGCAAGCCTGGTCAACGTACTGGTTCACGCCAAGAACGAACTTGCAATTCAGCTATCGCCACCAGAAGGTCAGCCGGGAGTTCGTGAGCGGTGGTGGCACGCTGACGGATGCTGGTGTGAGTACCAGCATTTGGGCCGGGAACAACTTCAGCGTTACTGGCGCATTTCAGTACGAGAAATGGGACTTCCCTGTGTTGGCCGCGACGCCACAAACGAATCTAACATCTTCGGTTCAAGTCGCGTTCTGGCCAAAGCTGCGGAGTACCAAGACCGACACATCGAATTAGAGCGAAAGCACCAAGTTGATTGAGTGACTGATATAAGCGAGAACCGATGGGCGAAGAAGCGAAAATCGGGAGCAGGCACGAGGAGGAACTCGATCTCGCGGAGCCTCTTCTGAATGAAGAGGATCTGCGTGCGGCTCGAGAACGGGCGATCGCTAGACTGACACTGCTCTGGAATCAGCGGCGGTTTCTGGCGCGAACGGCCGGAGTGGGTCTTCTCGCCGCAACGTTAGTCGCATTTGTGATTCCGAAACGATTCACGTCGTCAGCGCGGCTGATGCCTCCCGATCAGGGACCTGGAAACGGCATGGCCATGATGGCTGCGCTGGCAAGTAAGGCAGGATCGCTCGGGTCACTCGGTAGCGAGCTGCTGGGCCTGAAAACGACCGGGGATCTATTTATTGGTATTTTGCAGAGCCGAACGGTTGAAGACGACCTGATTGCAAAGTTCAATTTGCGAAAAGTATATGGGGTTCGGCAATGGGAATCCGCCCGAAAGATTTTAGCGACCAAAACCGATGTTTCTCAGGACCGCAAAAGCGAAATTATTACGATCTCGGTGATCGACCATTCGCCTGAAAGATCTCAGGAGATGGCTGCGGAGTACATCAAGGCGCTGAACAACGTTGTCGTAGATCTGAACACGTCGTCGGCGCACCGCGAGCGAGTTTTTCTTGAGGGTCGATTGGCACAGGTCCAGACGGATTTGGAGTCGGCCGAAAAAACCTTCAGCCAGTTCGCGAGCAAGAACACGGCGATCAATATCGAAGAGCAAGGTAAGGCCATGATTACGGCGGGCGCGACGTTGGAAGGTGAACTGATTGCGGCCCAAACCGAGCTAGAAGGGCTGCGGCAAGTGTTTACAGATAACAACGTGCGAGTCCGTGAGACACAGGCTCGCGTCGACGAATTAAAGAACCAGCTGCGAAATCTCGGCGGCAAAACGGGCTCGAGTACAGAAGGAACAGATCAGAATCAGGGCATGCTTTACCCAACCATCCGCCAGCTTCCCGTGTTGGGTGTCACTTACGCGGATTTGTACCGGCGCATGAAGGTCGAGGAGGCCGTCTTCGAAACGCTGACGCAACAGTATGAAGCGGCCAAGGTGGAAGAGGCCAAGGAGACGCCCAGCGTGAAGGTTCTCGATCCGCCAAATCTGCCGGAAAAGAAATCCTTTCCGCCGCGCCTGCTGATTATGTTTCTTGGGATGCTGATGGCATTCGCAGCAGGAGTTACCTGGTTGCTGGGTTCCGAAGCTTGGGAGAGCACGGATCCGAGTGATGTGAGAAGGGCATTCGCAACTCGGGTCTGGTCGGATGTTCGCGCGAGCGTACCTTGGAGTACGAGAAACGGCCACAACGGCACACGGCCTAAGCATCACGACCGTGACGATGAGACTCAGGTCGTCAGCCGGGACGTTTCTCGCGTGGAAGAGAGCAATGGCTCGCAATCGTTGCCTAAGAGCCAGGACTGAGCAATTTTTCGTTTTATCGCGGTAATGACAATTTAGCGGCTTAGGTCACATGCGCCCTGTAAGTGACGGGGCGAAGCTGTAAGTGGTGGGCCTGATGGAGCTGATTGATGGATAGCAATCTGGCGAACGCTATCAGTGATTTTCACGACGGCATGAAGACCACCGACTCGCCTCTGTCGCCGAGTTTGCCCGCTCAATATGCTGAGCCGCATTGGTACGCAGCATACACGAGCGCAAATCACGAGAAGCGTGTTGCGGAGCAGCTCGAGGCACGCGAGGTCGAGCACTTCTTGCCATCGTACATGTCCGTGCGGCGATGGAAGGACCGTCGCGTTACGCTGCAGCTGCCCTTGTTCCCAGGGTACGTGTTCGTGCGCATGGCGTTGCGGAACCGTTTGCAGGTCGTGCAAATTCCCGGGCTAGCGAAATTGGTCGGATTCGGAACGTTGCCCGCGCCGCTACCCACGGAAGAAATCGATGCGCTGCGGAGCGGACTAGCGGAAGGCTTGCATGCGGAACCGCATCCTTACCTGGCCGTGGGACAGCGCGTCCGAGTTAAACAGGGACCTCTCGCAGGGCTGCAAGGAGTGCTGCTGCGCTGGAAAGGCAATTGGCGCGTAGTGCTGTCACTTGAGTTGATTCAGCGGTCGGTCGCTGTAGACGTAGACGTTTGCGTGCTGGAACCCGCAATGATATGAATATCGGAAAGATTTATCGCGAAGTTAACGGATTAGCAACCAGGCATGTTTTCGGTCTGTAACAGGGATCGTCTTCAGGCAACATGGAGCGTTCTGTCACAGGTTGGCGATCGCGGTGGGTGGTGAGGCTGAGGATTCAGCCGTTCAAGGAGGATGTCGCGTGAAGATTTTCATTGACTCTTCGGACTTAAAGGAAATCAAAAAGTGGGATGGGCAGGGAGTAGTCGACGGCGTCACGACGAATCCCAGCATTATGCTCAAGGACGGCGCGTTCGACATGGAAGAGTGCACGCGTCGCGTCTGTACCATGATGGGTGATCGGCCCGTCAGCATCGAAGTAACGACGAACGATCACGGCGAAATGATCCGCCAAGGACGGCAGTTTAATTCGTGGGCAAGCAATGTCGTGGTGAAGATTCCGGTCGTAAATGAATACGGCGAGTCCTCACTGGGGGCAATACACACGCTGAACAGTGAGGGAATAAGGGTGAATGCGACGGCGATCCTGGCGTTTAACCAGGCGATGCTGGCGGCCAAAGCTGGCGCGACGTATGTGAGCATTTTCGCCGGCCGCATCGCGGACGAGGGCGGCGACTCTGCAGCGGTGATCCGCAACGTGCGACATTGGCTCGACGAATGGGGATGTCGCGCAGAGATTATTGTGGGGAGCATGAGGGGACCTGTCGATATCCAGAGCGCGGCGCTGGCGGGGGCGCACATTGTTACAGTACCGCCACAGTTCTTGCCGAAAATGATTGACCACAAGTACACGCGGGAGACCGTCCGGCAATTCAATCAGGATGCGGAGAAAGCGCTCGCGCAGTTCGCTGAAGTCCATACCACTGCTAACGGGAATGGCCACGGAAGCGGCAGCGGAGCGGCCCAGCATTCCGGTACAGTTCGAAAACCGGTCGTGGCCAAGTAAAAAACGGAAAAAAGCGAACAAACGGCGAAAGCCAGAACATCGAAAAGTGTGTCGACCAATTTTGGCGCTTTTGTTGATAGCTCAGGACTTACAACGGTTTTTGCTTAGCACGCGTGTCGACCAATCGTTCTCTGAGGGACGGCTATCTCTCACGCAGTAACGCCATTACATTGCAGTAGTGCCGACGTTGTTTTCAATGTCTTCCGATGAATCCGAAAGAAACAGCTGTTGTCGCGAAAAACGCAGCCGCTAACGTTGTGCGTGGATGCGCTACCGCCGCCGTTGCGCTAGCTCTGCCTGCGTTTCTGACACGGCTTATGTCCATTGACTCTTACGGGGTATGGTCGCTCGTCCTGCAGATGAGCGCCTTTGTCAGTTATTTGGATTTCGGAATCCAGACGGCCATAGGACGATTTGTGGCGCACGCGGCCGAGCGCAAGGACACCGAGCAGCGAGACCGAATTCTGAGCACGGCTCTTGCGGCTCTAGGCATCTCCGGAGCGATGGGCATTGTAGCAGCCGGCGGACTGGCGGTCGTCATGCCCAGCATCTTCCATAGTATTCCGCACGAGCTTCTTGCACAGGCTCGTGTAGCATTGTTGCTCGTCGCTGGATCGATGGCTGTTGGGCTCCCGTTCTCGGTATTCAATGGGATATTCGTTGGTTTGCAGCGCTACGAGATTCCGGCGGCTGTGATTGGCGTCTCGCGGCTGTTCAGTGCTGCCGTCTTGATACTCGTTGCTCGCGAACATGGCGGATTGTTGCAGATGGCTGTGGCGGTGGCCGTGGTCAACTTCGGCGCTTACGGAACGCAGTATCTGCTGTATCGCTGGCTAGCTCCGCGGGCGCGCTTTTCGAGTGAGCTCGTTTCTCGCCGAAGCGGCCACGAATTGTTCGACTATTGCTTTAGCCTCAGCATCTGGTCGCTCGGGATGCTGTTGGTTAGCGGGTTCGACATAACCCTCGTCGGCTATTTTGATTTCGGGAAGATCGCCTATTACTCGGTAGCTGCCACGTTGATATTGTTCCTTGGCGGTCTCCAGAACGCGATTTTTAGCACATTGATTCCATCTACAGCCGTCGTTCAGGCCCGTGGAGATGCCAAACAACTAGGCCAAATCGTGGTCACGGCTACGCGATACGGAATGTTTCTCCTGCTCTTAACGGGACTTCCTCTAATCTTCGCTGCTAGACCAATTTTGAACCTTTGGGTCGGGCAACAATATGCGGTTGGCGGTGCGCTCATTCTGGAGGTATTGACCATTGCGAACGTCATCAGGCTCTGTGGCTTGCCTTATTCAGCGGCTCTCATTGGTACGGGCCAGCAACGCCTTGCTACGGTGACGCCGATCTTGGAGGGCGTCTGCAATTTCTTGGTCAGCATTGCTGCGGGTTACCTCTTCGGTGCAATCGGAGTTGCGTTGGGAACGCTCGTTGGAGCGATCGTAGGCATATTGGGTCACATTTTTTACAACCTGCCACGGACGAGAGAAATTCGACTGAAAGTACTCGATTTCCTCAAGGAGGGACTTCTACGTCCAACGATTTGTGCTTTGCCGATAATCGCCGTTGCGACGGCATTGTGGCTCGCGGGCGTGTCTTCTCCTATGGTTGCTCGCCCCGCAGTTGTTTTGGGAGCAACAGCGACCGCCGTTCTTCTCTGGCGCTACGGCCTGCTTCCATCAGAGCGTGACAAGCTGCGCTTGTCTCGGTTGGTCGCGTTGTGGTGACAGCGGAGGTGGTCGCGACGTGATCAATAGCCGAGTTCCCGAAGCCTACTACCAGGCCGTTCGCTTGCCCATGCTTTCCCTTATCAAGGGCGAGCCGAAGCGTGTGCTAGAGGTTGGCTGCGCAAGCGGACAGACCCTGAACTACATGTGCGAACGGGGTGCCCAGTTTCTTGTTGGGATCGAGTACTCTCCTGAGATAGCGGCGCTGGCCCAAGCTCGTGGCGTGGCACGGATCATCGTGGGTGACGTCGAGCGACTCGACCTCGATCTAGAGCCAGATTCATTCGACTTGGTCATAGCCGGCCACGTTCTGGAGCATCTTGCGGACCCATGGACGGTATTGCGGACACTCACGGGTTTCCTTCGGCCGGGTGGCCAAGTTGTTGCCGGTCTGCCGAACGTGCGCCACCAAAGCGTCGTGCTACCGCTGTTATTTTTTGGTCGGTGGACGTATCGACCTGAGGGGATCATGGATTGGACGCATCTGAGGTTTTTTTCGCGCCAAACAATCGGCGAACTCATGGAAGCCGCTGGTTTGACGGTGGACCGCATTGTACCGGAGTTTGGACGGAAACATCGGGTGGCCAATGCTGTTAGCTTCCATGTCTTTCGGCATTTTCTAGCCTACGCCTACAACGTATCCGCGTTTAAACCTTTTTCTAATAGTGGACACGACAGGAAATTTTCACGGGCCGGTTCACGTGGCTAATACAACGCCCCCTCGATGGGTAACAGTCCACGACCACTTCCTGACCCAGTCGTCTTGATGCAAGCTCAAAATAAAAGCAATCAATTCAGGAGTGATGAGTGACTGCTTCGGCGGCACAGGGGCCATTTACCCAAAGTTTTACGGCGGCTTGCCTAATAGCCCTGTTTGGTGTCACGTTAGCATGTTCGCTTTTCTTTACACCGCTGCCTTTGTTTGGCGTGCTGGGCTGCATGGCCGCCACCTACTTCTTCACGCGACCGTACAAGCTGCTCCTGACGATGGTTTTCCTGATTCCTTTCAACTTTGTATTCAAGATCGGTCCGATACCTCTTGCGGCGGAACTGCTAAAGGTTTTCATTTGGATCCCCGTGATTTTTCACATGAGGGCAACGAAAAAGAGAATGCCGGCGGGCAGGTACAGCCGTAGCGTCTTCGTACTAGCCTTATTGCTTGGCATCTCCCTCCTCAGTGCGACGGACTTCGGTTTCTCTCTGAAGGAATGCGTTAGGCTCGGCTCGAATATCGGCCTGCTTTATGTCGTCCCTTATCTCGTAGATTCCCGGGAAAAGGTATTCCAAGTTCTACGGGTGTTGACCTACTCGACCTTGGTCGTTGCGGCGTATGGGTTTTACCAATACGCGATCCACGATTTTGGGGCTTTGTTTTGGATCGTCAATCCCAGGCTTAGCTCAGAGTTGGCGCCGGGCCGTTCTACGTTTTGGGAATGGCGTAACAGAATTACCTCCGTCCTGACATCGGAGATGGAGTTGGGCCACTACCTAAATTTGTGCATTCCGATCAGTGTCGCGCTGTGGTTGCAGGGGCGAGTGAGACGATTGAAGTGGCTTCTGGCGATTGTAGCGTTGCTAGCCGCTCTGGTCCTGACCTTCACATTTGGAGCGTGGGCATCGTTGATTGCGACGACCGTTCTGTTTATTGTTCTTCTGCGCGAGGAATCCGGTCGGAAGCTGCTAGTCGGGGCAGGCACAGCGGCTGCAGCGGGCGCGCTTGTCGTTATGGCTAGTCCCTTGCGCACGTTCATCGCGACCAAGCTGTTTAGCCATAATATGGGCAGTTTTGCGTGGGACCTGCTCACCCGCCTTGACGGTTGGCTCTTCGCATTTCAGACTTGGCTTAGTCATCCACTGTTTGGGGTAGGAGCCGGAAATTTCCAAGCTTTGCAATACGAGCACGACTTCATTCACTCGGCTTGGGCTCCAACGGGTACTTCGCCGCATGAAACTTACCTTTACATATTGGCCCAGTTCGGAGCCGTTGGATTTGTAGCCATGCTCGCGATTGTTCTCGGCGCGCTCCGTTCTGATTGGAACCTTAGGGCCGATCCGAAGCTAGGGTTGGTAGCCTTGGCCTTAGCGTTCGCACTGACGGTCAACCTGATCGGTTGGTTCTCGGATGATTCGACCTTTTTCAGTCCGCACGCCGGGTACTTGGTTTGGGTTTTTATTGGGATGAGTGAGGCGGTGAGAGCGTTGGCGCTGCGAATGCGAGTAGCGGCAGGAGCCTCACCGCAGCTAAGTTGATATGCTGGCGACACCGGAAGATCAGATTCGGCGCACCGACCCTCGGCGGATTCTTTTCCTTACGCCAAGTCCTATCCAAAGCGCCAGTGAAAGGTATCGTATTTATCAGTATGTTCCATATCTTCGAGGCCTTGGTTTCGATTGTGTAATTCGGCCGTTTGCGACCGAATGGTTATATCGATCCATCCAGCACGAGTCATTTCTCAGAAAAGCGATTGGAGTGGTCCCGTGTGTTCTACGTCGATTTTGGGATCTCTCCATGGTGCATCGATTCGACGCCGTTGTGATTCATCGCGAGGCCTTCCCGTTCCTCCATCCCCTGATCGAAGACAAGGTGATCGATCGCAATTGTCGAGTCGCTTTTGATTTTGATGACGCCGTGCACGTGGGCCATCGAGATACCGAAACAATAAAATACTCATGGGTTTACAAGCTGAAGTACGGACCGGGAATTAACGGAGCGCTGCGACGGTGCCTGCATGTCATTGCCGGCAACCGAACCCTTGCCGAGCATGCGCTGCGATTTAACACAAACGTTACGATAATTCCGACTGTAGTTGATCTGCAACTGTACTCGTATCAGGCACCTCGCGAGGGAACCGATACGATCACGATTGGTTGGGTAGGGAGCCGCTCAACAAGTCCTTATCTTCTGGCGATTGAATCTGCTTTGCGGCGTCTCAGTGAGGTGCATGGAAAACGGGTCCGATTTCGGACCTTTGGAGACCCGAGACGGAAGTTGGCGGTTCCAGATTTCGAGGCTCAGCCATTTTGCCTGGCTTCGGAAATCGATGATCTAAGAACCATTGATGTTGGAATCATGCCGATGCCCGAGAACGAGTGGACGCGTGGAAAGTGTGGATTCAAGGCAATTCAGTATATGGCGCTTGGGATCCCATCCGTTGTTTCGGCGGTTGGAATGGTTTCGGATCTAATCAAGCATGGAAAAAATGGCCTTGTCGCTAGGACGGAGGCGGAGTGGTTCTCATGCTTGGACTGTCTCGTGAGAGATGCCGAACTGAGGCGGCGTTTATCGGCAAATGGCCGACTGACGGTCGAACGAGATTACTCACTCCAATTGTGGGCACCTCGGTTTGCGGCCTTGCTCGAACGAATCGTGAGCGGTGGACAGATCACGGATTTTGCCACAGTCTGAGCCATGGGGATCTTGCGAATCGCACACGTCTGCGGCTTTGCCTGGGAACCAAAGGGAACGGTACGTTTTCGAGCTTTCCCTTTGGCGGCGGCACTTGTGGCGGCCGGTCACGAGGTGACTATGTTTCTGCCTCCCTATGACAACCCAACTCATTCTGGTAGGAAGTTTCAACGCGAGGGTGTCTTTGTCGAGAACGTGAGAGTCGGTAGAGCTCCCGGCCTGCGTCATGCAGCGGCGTGCAACGCATTGCTACGAAAGATTATTCGCTACGCTCCGGACGTTGTGCACGTATTCAAGCCGAAGGGGTATGCGGGAGCGGTGCTGACGTATTTCTTGTCGAGGGGTTGGCGGCACGTTGTTCTTGATTGTGACGATTGGGAGGGTTGGGGCGGCTGGAATGACGTGAAGCATTATCCACGATTCGTAAAGGAGTTTATCGATCTGCAGGAGAAATTTCTCATTCGACACGCGCCGGTAGTTACTGTTGCCAGTCGGGTTCTGCAGTCCCGCGCCATTGAGCTTCGTGGCTCTGCTGATGAAGTCCTGTATCTCCCAAACTCTGGCGCGTCGAGCGAGGGCAGAGCGATCCGATCGCATGTGCTTGCCGCCAATAAGAGTGACATATCGAGATCCTTTCAGCTTCCATCTGGCCCGCTACTTTTGTATAGCGGTCATTTTGAGTCCGGCGACGATGGAATGTTTTTCAGCAGAGCGGCGGCGCATGCAGCGCGGAAAACCGGCGCGACGATTCTGATCGTTGGCGATGGGCCTGAATTGGGCCGAGTCAAAGATTTTTTCTCGTCGCAGCCCGAGGTGAGAGTTCGGTTCTTCGACCGCTTACCGTACGAGCGATTCTTAAGTCTGATAGCTATAGCGGATGTCGCAGCCTACCCTTACCCGGACGACGCTATTCACAGAGCTAAGTGCTCAGCCAGAATAATAGATTATATGGCGATGGGCTGTGCAGTCGTAACGACGGCAATCGGCCAGAACAGCGAGTATATCGAGCACGGCCAGCGGGGGATATTGGTGCCAGCGGGAGAGCCGGAACAGTTTACCAGCGCGTTGGTGAAAGTCTTGCAAGACTCTAAACTTCGTTCATTCCTGGGTGAAAACGCCAAGCGGCACGTAGAAGAGTCCTTATGGTCAGGCGCTGCTTCCTTGGAGGTCTGCCTGGCCGCCTATCGAGCTGCCGGCACTCGTGGCCGCTCTCTGGACATGAGCGCACCAAGGGATACCGCATAGCTTATGGTGACGAAGGCGCAGGATGTGCAGGCGATCGAAGCGAACGGCGCGAATGTGGCGGCGGGGCCGCAGGCGGCGAAAGCCGTCGAGGGGGGGCGCGTTGTTTGGGCCGAATGGCTGAAGCGCAAGACGGTGCAGCGCGCGCTGTTCGCGGCGGGAGATGCGGCGGCTCTGGTTGCGTCGCACGTCGTATCGAAGATCGTCGTGCAAAACTGGTTTGCCGTCTCGCCCGAGGGAATGAGTCCTCACGACTACTGGGTGTTCTATCTGCCGTTTCTTCTGGCGGTGCTGTACCTGCTGGATCGAAATCATAGTCCGGACATGCGACGTCCGGAGAAAGAGCTCGAGCTGGCGGTTAAAGGAATTTCGTTCGCGTTCCTGCTGCTGGTGTGCGCGAACTTCGTTGTGTTCAAGGCCGCGGTGTTTTCGAGATATCTGATGGTGTCGTGGTACGCGACTGCGCTGCCGTTGGTGTTGGTGTCGCGGTTCAGCCTGAGGCATCTGTACGGCGCATTGTGGAAACGCGGACTGGCACGGCGGAGGACGTTGCTGCTTGGTTCGATGCGACGGCTGTCGGAGTTTCATTCACTGCTGACCATCCAGAGGTATCGTGCGTACGACATCGTGGGCGTGTTGCCGCCGGATGACGCGTTGCAGCGGGAGAATCCGGAGACGGCGATGCCCGTACTGGGAACGGTTTCGCAATGGCGGCGAGCCGTTGAGGAGAATCGCGTGGAGCAGGTGGTGGCGTGCATGCCGCACACGTCGGAAGAGTCGCACCGGATCGTTTCCGAAATTCTGCGGACGTGTCTTCCGGCAGGAGTCGACGTGCAGGTTTATTCGGACCTGTTTGCATCGCGACAGTTCACGTATGAGCTGGATGAATTTTCGGGATTTTTCCGGTTTTTCTCTGCGGCAGGCTGGACGCGATATTTGCAGGTCGCGGCAAAAACGGGCCTCGACGTCATTGCGGGAGTGGTCGGAAGTGCGATTACGGTGGCTGTTCTGCCGTTCATCGCAACTCTAATCAAAATGGAAGATGGAGGGCCGGCATTCTACGCGAGTGAGTTTCTTGACAGGAGCGGGAACGTTCGGCATTACCTGAAGTTCCGGTCGATGTATACGAATGCGGCGGAAATTCTGGAGCGTGATCCGGCGCTAAAGGCGAAGTTCGACGAGAAGCAAAAGCTCGTGGACGATCCACGCGTGACACGGATCGGCCGCTTCTTGAGGAAATACAGCATAGACGAACTGCCGGAGTTCTTCAGTGTTCTGACCGGACAATTGTCGCTGGTGGGGCCGCGAACGATCTGCCGCAGGGAAGCGGCCCGGTATGGTGAATGGTTGCCGAAACTGCTGAGCGTAAGGGCAGGCCTTACGGGATTTTGGCAAGTGATGGGCAGACAGTTGACGACATACGACGAGCGAATCCAAATGGATATGTTCTACATCGGTCATTGGTCGATCTGGCTAGATCTCTGGATTGTCGTGAAAACATTCTGGAAAGTGCTTCGAGCCGAAGGCGCCTACTAAGGAGAAGACTTCGCAAATGAAAATTGTGGTGACAGGCGGTGCAGGGTTTATCGCATCACATGTGGCTGATGCATACATTGCGGCAGGGCATGACGTTGCGATTATGGATGATCTCTCGCGCGGATTCCGGAACAATGTGAATGCGCGGGCGCGATTTTATCAGGGTGACGTGCGCGACAGAGAATTCCTCGAGAGCGTATTTCAGCGGGAAAAACCCGAGGCGGTGAACCACCACGCGGCACAGATGGACGTTCGGCGGGGCGTACAGGAACCGGTTTTTGACGCGTCGGTGAATATTCTGGGATCGATCAATCTGCTGGACGCGTGCGTCGCGCACAAGGTGCAGCGCGTGGTCTACATTTCGACTGCCGGCGCGGCTTACGGTGAGCCAAAGGAATTGCCGGTTCGCGAAGGTGATCCGATCAATCCAATCACGCCATATGGGATCAGCAAACACAGCGTCGAACACTATTTGTTCACCTACCGCGTGTTGTACGGCCTGCCGTATGTGGTATTGAGGTATGGCAACGTGTATGGACCGAGGCAAAGCTCCAAAGGTGAAGCCGGAGTCTTCGCCATTTTCTGCGAGCGAATCTTGGGTGGCGTTCGGCCGGTGATCTACGGTAACGGCAGTAAGATTCGCGACTACGTCTACATCGAAGATGTGGCGCGCGCGAACGTGTTGGCTCTGGAGCGCGGCGCGGGCGAGATTTTCAATATAGCGAACGGTGTGGCAACGACGGATTACGAGGTGTTCCGGGTTGTGCGCGACGGCCTCGGTCTGGGTGATCTTGAACCGGACTACGTGCCCGTAAGGCCTGGCGAGATCGATCGCATTTATCTCGATATCTCGAAAGCAGAGCGCCTGCTCGGGTGGAAGCCCGCGGTTTCGCTAGAAGAGGGAGCGCGAAGGACGGTAGCTTTTTTCAGGAGCCGCGTTTCCGAAATTGCTCGTGCATGAGTCACTTGCCGTAAGCGAATGTAACCTCGGCCATCAGTTGATCGCTGGGAAGTCGGCCTGCCGAGTCTCTGACAAAAAAAGGAACAACTGAAATGATTATAACCAGAACTCCTTTTCGGCTAACTCTCGGGGGCGGCGGAACGGATCTGCCATCGTTTTATCGGCAATACGGAGGGTTCGTGCTGGCCGTCACTATTGATAAGTATATGTTCATCAACGTAAACACGCCGGTGGTCGATGACAAAATCCGTGTGCGGTATACGAAATCGGAAGTTGTAGACCACGTGGATGAGGTGGAACACACTCTGGCGCGGGAGGCGATGAAGCGATTCGGGCTGACGAAAGGCGTTGAAATCGTTTCCGTGGCGGATATTCCCGCCGGGACTGGGCTGGGCTCGTCCAGTTGCTACCTCGTTGGTCTTCTGAATGCTTTGCGCGCACTGATGCAGAAGCGCGTCGCTCCGCAAGAGCTTGCCGAGGAAGCTTGCGAGATCGAGTTGGACATTCTGAAGAAGCCAATCGGGAAACAGGATCAGTACATGGCGGCCTTCGGCGGAATTACGTCACTTTCCATCGACCGGAACGGTACGGTTTGCGTCGAGCGCGCGCCCCTCAACACAGAACTGGTCGAGGAACTCGAAAACAACCTACTGCTCTTTTATACGCACGAGACGCGGGATGCGACGGCGATTCTGTCACGTCAGGATGAATCGACGAGAAAAAAGACTGGTAACGTCTCCGAATATTTGCAAGAGATCAAGGATATTGGTATCGAGATCCGGGACGAGATCGTAAAGGGTAATCTCCGCCGTTTTGGGGAGTTGATGGATGTCCACTGGCAGACAAAGAAGAGGCTTGCTCAAGGGATCACGAACCCTCAGATAGACGGCTGGTACGAACTCGCACGACAGAATGGGGCGATCGGCGGAAAGATTTCCGGTGCTGGAGGCGGTGGATTTTTGATGCTTTATTGCGAACGCGACAAGCGGCGCCTTCGGGAATCGATGCGCAAGGCCGGCCTGCGTGAACTGAACTTCCGGTTTGAATTTGAGGGCAGCAAAGTTGTTTTCGATATAGTTTCGCGCGACCAGCGGCTTGCTCACAATGAGCGGTTGCGTGAAGAGGTTTGTGGCGCGGGCAAACCGGTGTATGCCGGTATCACTTCTTAAGTCGGCTTTTGTCCCGCAATCGGTCGGTACCCGCACCTTTCTTCGCTCGAATAAAATCGACAGTCAAAATTGGAGAAGCCTATGCTCCGCAAAGGCGTGTTTCTCGACCGCGATGGCGTCATTAACGCGTATTCCTATAATACCGAATTCGGGACCATTGATTCTCCCGCTCACCCCGATCAATTTGTTCTGGCCCCCGGTGCGGCTGAAGCGATCGCAAAACTGAACCAGCAGGATCTGCTGGTGGTAGTCGTATCCAATCAGCCTGGAATCGCAAAGGGCAAGTTCTCTCTCCCTCTACTCGAAGAAGTTACGGAAAAAATGAAGCGCGAGATAGGACGGGGCAGCGGCCGGCTCGACGGCGTTTACTACTGCCTTCATCACCCCGAGGGAACGCTCGAACAGTATCGCGCTGTTTGCGATTGCCGGAAGCCGAAGGCGGGACTATTACGTCAGGCGGCGAGGGAACTGCAGATCGACCTTTCGCAGTCCTATATGGTCGGGGATGGAATAGTGGATGTTTTGGCGGGAAGGCAAGCCGGAACCAAAACTCTCTTCGTGAGTCCGCGTAGGGGATACGTGTTTTCCGAACTCGAACGGCACAACGCTTGGCCGAATGCGATCGTAAGCAATCTCTCGGAAGCCGCGGAGTGGATTTGCCGCACACAGAACGGGCACAACGGCCGCGGGCAGAATGGCCAACAAAAATTGTCGAAGGCCTCATCTGGCTTAACGAACTACACCGGCCAGTATTTGGAAGAAGCGACCGAGATTCTGAGGCTCCTCGATCAGGAATCAATTGAACGTATGGCTGACCTACTTGTGCAAGTGCGAGAGAGAGAAGGGCGACTCTTTTTACTTGGTGTGGGAGGCGGAGCGGGACACGCGAGTCACGCAGCGTGTGATTTCCGGAAGATTGCAGGAATTGAAGCTTACGCTCCGAGTGACAATGTTTCGGAGCTTACGGCTCGAGTGAACGATGAAGGTTGGGATACCTGCTACGTGAATTGGCTGCGTGGCAGCCGCCTGAACGCCAAGGATATGGTACTCGTCTTTTCAGTAGGCGGTGGTGACGTGACGAAGAACGTCAGTGCAAATCTTGTTCGTGCGCTCGAGTATGCGAAGCAGATCGGAGCCACGATTGGTGGGATAGTCGGACGCGATGGAGGCTTCACGCGTCAAGTGGCTGACGCCTGCAGCGTTATTCCGACGGTGAATCCCGCAACAATCACACCCCACACGGAATCATTTCAAGCGCTCGTCTGGCATCTTCTCGTTTCTCATCCAAAGCTCAAAGCTGCGGAGATGAAATGGGAATCGCTTCAGCCAGCAGCAGCCACCGTACAGCAAAGCTGAATCCCCGACCAGTCGATTGCCTTACGTTTTCCGCGTCAGCGTTCCCCCGATGTCGGCTTGGCTTGCTCTAACGGAACTGCTGTCCCTTTCGTACTCGGCCCTCAGTGCGTTTCCTGCCTTGAGCGCGGCCGGTTTCCGGCCATTCCCCTCGCCGAACCTGGTTTGCAGAGATATCCGACCAGTACACGCTCCAATTCGAGCACGAGGTCCTTCGTCGGTGTGATAGGCTTAAACGCCTGAAGGTTTGGATGGGACTTGGAACTGGTGTCGGGAGCCTGGGCGTGAAATTTCGTTTGTCTAACACGATTTCAACCGAGGACGTTTCGTGTGCTTCGGCCGATTCGCAGCAACAAGTCCAAGTGCCCTCCAAGAGTGCGTGGCAAATGTTTCGAGAGGTGCTCGACCACGCAGGGCCCGGATACTTGCAGTTTGCCATCACGAATATTTGTAACGCGAAGTGCGATTTCTGCAATTTTGCCGTTGATCGATTTGACGCCCGCCAGCATCGCAGCGTGACTCTCGCGCAGGCGCGCGACGTAATCGGAATCGCTCGCCGCAATCATATCGGCTACTTGTTATTCCAGGGAGGCGAACCGCTGGTGCACAAGGATCTGCTGGCCATGGTGCGCTCCTGCGCCGAAGCCGGCATTCAACCGCTGATTTGCACCAATGGTTCGTTGTGGACTGACCGCAACATCCGGGCGTTCGTGGACAATGGACTGAGCAGCGTCATCATGTCTATTGATGCACACGACGTCAGGACCCATGAGGAAAATCGCGGTTTGCCCGATCTCTGCCGCAAGATCCAGCGCGCCAACGCGGTTTTCGCCTCGCTTGGTGTTCAAACGACAGCGAGTGTGACTGCAAGCAAGCTCATCGAAGATTACCGCAAGCTTCCTTCCTTTCTCAGGTCGCTCGGTTTCGAAAGCTGCACGTTCAGCTATCCCCTCACTTTCCTGCCATCCAGCTTTCTCAGCTTCAGCGATTCGAGCCTGGTCAGCTATACGACTGACGAGCTGGTTGGCGTCTTCGAGAAAATCAAGCAGATGAAGAGTGAAAGCGGCTTCCCGGTGGTGAATCCGGCTGAGTCTCTTACGGAAATGCAGCGGCATTTGCGCCAGCAGCCGGAGCGCTTTGGTTGCCTGGCAGGTTACAAGTACTTCTATGTGGACTGGAACTTGGACCTGTATCGCTGCCATGCGTGGGATAAGCCGATGTGCAACATTTATGACTTCGACTCTTCCAAGCTCGTCCGCGACGGCTGCACGCGCTGCATGATCGACTGTTATCGGGATTCCAGCGTTTTGCAATTTGTGGCTATCAGCACGCATGACGCATTCGAACATTTGAAGCAAGGCAAACCACTGAAGGCCGCTAAGGACATTCTCGACACTCGTAATCTCACTTCGATCCGCGCCGTGTGGGAGGACCGCAAGTGGATTGGAAAGACGATGGCTGGCGGGCGCCGCGCTGGTGAGGCTGCGTCCAACAAGCGGAAATCCGCGGGGCCTGAAGCCAGTCAGGCCGACTTAGGCTGTTCGCTGAAAACGGACATACGCGATGACGCCCCGCACCCTGCCCGGATTGTGAGGACGAATCCCCAATAATGAAGAATCCTACCTCTTATATCTCGCGTTCGTTGTTCATCCTGTTCGCCTGCCTCCTTTTTATCCTTGCACCTTCGAATGACTTCGCCGGTAATCGCGGCGGTGCTCGCGCCATCACCACGACGACAACGGCGTCACAAGTCGACAACCGGCTTGTGGGTATTGCTCCGCTTGTCGAAGAGGCGGTCCGAAGCGGAGCAACGCCGGGTGCCGTCGTAGAGATCGGGCACGATGGCCGCATCGTGTACCGGCGCGCGTTTGGAAACCGGACACTTCTTCCCCATCCGTCTCCGATGAGCGTGAACACACGTTTCGATCTCGCGTCACTTACCAAAGTGATTGCCACGACCCCGGCGATCATGCAGCTGTTCGAAGAGGGACGCATTCGTCTGGATGATCCAGTTCAGGCTTACTGGCCCGCTTTCGGAAGCAATGGGAAACAAGACATCACGGTCCGCGAACTAATGACGCACTATTCCGGCTTGCCGCCTGATCTGCCGCTTGAACAGCCGTGGCAAGGTTATGACCACGCAATGAGTCTGATTGCTGACACTGAACCTCTTGTGCCGCCCGGTACCCGCTTCATTTACAGCGACATCAATTTTGAAACGCTTGGCGAGCTTGTACGGCGGGTTTCTGGCCAACCGCTCGACGTTTACTGCGAGACGCATATCTTTGGCCCACTGGGGATGAGCCACAGTCTCTTCAAGCCATCGGCGCGTTTGCACGATCAGATGGCGCCGACGCAGCCGCCCGACCAAAAGAACGAGCTCGTGCCCTGGTATCAGGTCAACGACGGCACGTCGTTCCGCATGGGCGGAGTTGCCGGTCATGCCGGGCTGTTTTCAACGGCTGGCGATCTTGCGATTTACGCTCAGATGATTTTGAATGGTGGCATCTACCACGGCGTCCGCGTTCTCTCGCCAACCACAGTGCTCAAGATGACGACGCCGCAGACACCAGTGGGCGAGATTGCCGTTCGCGGCTTGGGCTGGGACATCGATACTGCGTTTTCATCAAACCGCGGCGAGCTCTTTCCGGTCGGCTCGTTCGGTCACACAGGATTTACGGGCACGTCGATCTGGATCGATCCCTTTTCGGACACCTTCGTCATTATTCTGACAAACGCCGTTCACGCCGGGGCCCACGGCAACGTGATCCCTCTGCGTGCCAAGATTGCCACGCTGGTGGCCGCCGCATTCGCCCACGCGCCAACGCCTGCTGAGCTCGCTCGCCGTGGTTCGCTGACCGGCTACTTCGAACTGCTCTATGGGTTCCGTGCGCCACGCCTGCATGATGATCAGGTCCGGACCGGCATTGACGTGCTCGAGGCAGACCATTTCGCAGCGCTCGCGGGAAAGCGCGTCGGGCTAATAACGAATCAATCCGGGCGTGACCTTTCAGGACGCCGCACGATTGACGTGCTTGATCACGCCGCGGGCGTCCAGCTAAAAGCGATTTTGACTCCGGAGCACGGCCTTTTCGGCACGGCGGAAGGAGATGTCGAGTCCGGACACGACGCCTCGACCGGGCTGCCTGTTTACAGCCTCTATGGGAAGACTCGCCGACCGACAGCGGAAATGCTCCAAGGTTTGGACGCGCTCGTCTATGACATTCAGGACGTGGGCGTCCGCTTTTATACATTCGACACCACTTTGGGCTACTGCATGGAGGCCGCTGCCGAAAATCATATTCCGATTTACGTCCTCGACCGACCCGATCCGCTGGCGGGCTCTGCCGTTGAAGGGCCGGTGCTCGACCGTGATTTGCGTTCCTTCGTCGGCTATTTCCCGCTGCCGGTCCGCAATGGCATGACCATCGGCGAACTGGCCCGGATGTTCAATGAGGAGAACAGCATTCACGCGGACCTGCACGTCATTCGGATGGAAGGGTGGCAGCGGGACGATTGGTTCGATGAAACCGAACTCCCGTGGGTAAATCCTTCTCCCAATCTGCGGAACTTGACGGAAACGATTCTTTATCCCGGACTCGGGATGATCGAGGGCGCGAACATCAGCGTCGGCCGTGGTACCGAAACGCCTTTTGAGGTGCTTGGCGCGCCCTGGATCGACGGTCAGAAGTTAGCGGCGTACCTGAATGCCCGCCGGATTCAGGGCGTTCGTTTCATTCCGATGGATTTCACTCCGACGGATGCGAAGTTCAAAGGCGAGCTGTGTCACGGCGTCAGCATCGAGTTGCTCGACCGGGAGGCGCTCGATTCTCCGGAACTCGGCATAGAACTTGCCGCCGAACTGTACAAATTGTTTCCGGGCAAATTCGATCTAAATAAAACGCTGTCGCTTGTGGGCTCCCGGCAAGTGATTTCGGAAATTCAGTCGGGCCGAGACCCTCGCTCGATTGCGCTGGGATGGGGGCAAGAGCTCCAATCGTTTCTCAGCGTCAGGAAACACTACTTGCTGTATTGATTCAGCTGGCGCGAGCGGCAAAAGAATAGGAGTTCAAGCTAGACGCGGCGGTAGCGCGGGAGAAGGTCTACAACCACTTCAGGAAGTCGAGGAAGCTTGGCGTCCTTTCCGGATACGAGAGGAGCGTCAACGCCCCAGCTAATATTCAGCGTGGGATCGTTCCAGAGGATGCCATGCTCGTCGGAGCTGTCGTAGAAATCACTGCATTTATAGAGGAACTGGACAGAATCGGTAAGCGCAACAAATCCGTGCGCAAAACCAGGAGGGATGTAAATCATATTGTGTTTCTCGGCGCAGAGCGTAAGAGACACTGCTTGACCGAATGTAGGCGAGCCGGCGCGAATATCCACCGCAACATCGAGAGCCTGCCCCTCAACAACGCGGCAGAGTTTCGCCTGCGGCCGGCGAAGCTGGTAGTGCAGACCTCGAAGCGTGCCCTTAGCGGAGCGCGAGTGGTTATCCTGAACAAATTCGTCAGTGATGCCGATCGCTTTCAATCGGTCCCGGTGGTAAGTCTCTATGAAAAACCCACGCGCATCCCGAAAGACGGTGGGCCGCAGCTCAAGTACTCCGGGGACGGACGTTTCGATGCGCTGCATAAGCGTCAGGACGCGGACTTAGGAGCCGTGGCGAGATTGTGCAGCGAGGCGTCGCGGTTGACGTAGTACTTCTCGTAATACGACTGATATTCGCCGGCGCGAATTTGCTCGATCCAGCTTGAATTCGCGCGATACCAGTCGACGGTCTGCTGCAGACCATCGTCGAGTGAAACAGATGGTTTCCAGCCCAGGTGCCTCTCCATCTTTGAACAATCCAGCGCGTACCGGCGGTCGTGGCCGGGGCGATCCTTCACGTAGGTAAGCAGAGTCTCGGATTTTCCCACCGCACGAAGCAGGCGGTGCGCCATGTCAAGATTTTCGACTACATCCAGTCCGCCGATGTTGTAAACCTCGCCGATTTGCCCCCGATCGAGCACCGCCAGAATTCCACGGCAATTGTCTTCCACGTGCAGCCAGTCACGCTGCTGTTTCCCATCACCGTAAATCGGCAGAGGCTTGTCATCGAGAGCATTCGTGATCAGCAGTGGCAAGAACTTTTCCGGAAACTGATAGGGGCCGTAGTTATTCGACGAGCGAGTGATCAACGCCGGGAAATTGTACGTGCGCACGTAGGAGCGGACGAGAAGGTCGGAACTCGCCTTCGACGCCGAATAGGGACTGCTCGGGTGGAGCGGTGAGTCCTCATTCGCAAACACACCCGCCGGGATATCGCCATAAACTTCGTCCGTCGAGATGTGGACGAAACGCGAAATCGCGAGCTTCCGCGCGACTTGCAGGAGAGTGAATGTGCCCTGCACGTTCGTGCCGATTGCGTTGGCGGGGTCGTAGATGCTGCGGTCGACATGCGATTCGGCCGCGAAGTGCACGATAACATCGCAACCTCGCATCGCGTTCTCGACTGCCGGTGCGTCGCAGATGTCACCACGAATAAAGGTGTAGCGTCTATCCTGGTCGACGGCGCGCAGATTAGCGAGATTGCCGGCATAGGTGAGCTTGTCGTAGTTGACGACCGCGGCGTCGGGGCGCTGCGTCAAAACATGGCGAATGAAATTCGAGCCGATAAAGCCGGCACCCCCCGTCACAAGCATCTTCATGGGGCAACTTTCGGGCGTCTGGAAGTCGCGGCTTTGCGTTTTAGTGCGACGGTCGCGGCTTTGGTGACTCTCGCAGGTTTCGCCTTCGCAGGGCCGCGGGCCAAAAGTTTATTGGCTCCCGTTTCGGCGACAAGCGCATTGGCGCGGAGGAGCGACTCAAACGTGCCGGCGTCGGTCCACCAACCGTCCAGCACCTCGCAGGTCAAAGTGCCGTCTTCGATATAGAAATTATTCACGTCGGTGATTTCAAGCTCGCCACGGCCGGAGGGTTTCAGTCGCCGGATTTTCTGAAAGACCGTCGCGTCATAGAGATAGATTCCGACGACCGCATAATTCGACTTAGGGTTCTTGGGTTTTTCTTCGATCCCGATGACTCGCTCGCCACGAATTTCCGCTACGCCGAAACGCTGCGCATCCGTCACTTCCTTGAGGAGAATTCTAGCGCCTTCCTTCTGATTTCTGAAACGATCGACGGCTTCGCAAATGTTGTTCTCGATGATGTTATCGCCGAGAATGACGCAGATTTTGTCACCGGCAGCAAAGAACTCCGCCAGGCCTAGCGCTTCGGCAATCCCGCCTTCTCCCTCCTGGTAGGTGTAATTCAAGTGCCGGAGTCCGAAATCACGGCCGTTCCCGAGCAGGCGAAGGAAATCGCCGGCGTTCTTCCCTCCAGTAACAAGAAGAATTTCCTCGATCCCGGCGTTGACCAGAGTCTGGATCGGGTAATACACCATCGGCTTGTCATAGACGGGAAGAAGATGCTTATTTGTAACGCGCGTTAGCGGGTTAAGACGACTGCCGGTTCCTCCCGCGAGCACCACACCCTTCATAGCTCACCTTTCCGCCGAACGTAGTCTGGAAGACGGCCCACGAACAAACGATTGCTATTATCGCCGAGTGAGCGCAGCGCGGCAACCGTACCACTCTGACGTTTGGACCACCGTCGTAGGCCTCCGGACGGATCGTAGATCGCGAGCTTGCGACCACGAGCGCGCCTCGCGTGGAGCAAACTCGGCGCAGCGCCCGCCTGCAATCCTACGGTCTTCACGCGCGGCCATATTCCCTAGCGAGTTGTGCAACCTTCTATAGCGAACAAGCGTATTCTCCTCAGAGGTCTTCCAACATAACCACTCGGAGGACGTCCAATGCGGAACCTTCCACAGGATTTCAAGTTCGCCGTCCGGCAGTTCCGTCGGAATCCAGGGTTTACAGCGACGGTGATGATCACGCTCGCCTTGGCAATCGGCGCGAACACCGCCATCTTTTCAGTCGTGAATGCGCTGATTTTCGAGAGCCTGCCTTATCCTCATCCGGAACGCATCGGCACGATCTATGAGCGGATCACTGGCGCGCATCCTTCCGACGACGGAGTCGGCATCGACGGCGAGCGCTGGGAACTCCTGCGCGACAACGTCCCAGCGCTGATCTCCGCAGCTACGGCCGGATGGTCGGGCGTCAATCTCCGCGCAGGCTCGAACATCGACTACGTACGCGAAGGCCGCGTCTCGGCCCATTATCTTGATGTTCTGGGCGTCCCTCCCGTGATCGGGCGTAATTTCACTAAGGAAGAAGACCGTCCGGGTGGACCAAAAGTCGCCATTCTCAGCTACAACTTATGGCGCGACGTGTTCGGCAAAGACGCCGGCATTGTAGGGAAGGGCATTGACCTGAAGGGCCAGCCATACACGGTAATCGGTGTGCTGCCCCAGGGCGCGACAACGCCAATGAACGCCGACTTGTACACGCCTCTGCAAGCCAGTCGCGAGGGCGAGGGTGGGGGCAAGAATTTCGATGTTATCACTCGCCTGCGCAACGGCGCCTCGTGGCAAGAGGCGGACGCGCAGATCAACCGAGCCTGGGCCGTTCTCGCGCAGAATTTCGAAAAGCGCAGCGCGGGTTCGCACATCACCTATTACTCGGTGCCGCTGCAGAAGGCCGAAACAGATCCGCTGCGGCCTCAGGTGATCGGCCTGATGTTAGCTGCGGGATTGATCCTTCTGATTGCCTGCGCGAACCTAGCAGGATTGACGTTAGTCCGTGTTCTGCGCCGGACGCCGGAAGTCGCCACTCGGCTCGCGCTTGGCGCCTCGCCGTGGCAAATCCAGAAGCAGTTCTGGAGCGAGAATCTGCTGCTGGCAATCATCGGCGGAGCCGTCGGGATCGGCGTCGGCTTCGTTGCGTTGCGCAGCCTCTTGCTGCTCTTGCCTCCACATTTTCTACCTGTCGAACGCGTTTCGCTCAACGCTGGTGTACTGGCCTTCGCCGTCGCGATATCGTTGCTCACGAGCATTCTGTTCGGGATGCTTCCCGCGCTTGCCGTGCGAAAGACCGACATCCGGTCATCCATGGGCGGTCGCACCATTACAAGGGGAAGCGTCCGATTGCGGCAAATACTGATCGCTGGCGAAGTCGCTGTCACTGTCGTGTTGCTGGCGGCTTCCGGCCTGCTCATCCGCACGCTCGTGCATCTCGAAACGCTCCCCAAAGGCTTCACTCCGAATGGCGTAATGATCGCCAAAGCTTCGCTCGACGACGCTCGCTATCACGATCCCGCGGCGTTCCGCAAATTGCTCGACGAAAGCACGGCCGCCATGCGCCGCATTCCGGGAGTGATGGACGCCGCGGTCGGTTTGAGCGTTCCGTACGAGACCGTCCTTAACGACGGCGTCACGCTGAGCGATGGCAAAGACGCTGGTCAGATGGTCGGTACCGACGTTATCTACGCGACACCGAGCTACTTCTACACGCTGCAGATGCCGCTGCTCGCCGGCCGGTCGTTTACTGACGCGGATGGCCCAAATTCGCAGCACGTTGCAATTGTGAATCAGACGTTTGCACGCAAGTTTTACGGCGGAGCGAATCCGGTCGGGCACTATCTCGATAAGAACATGCTCATCGTGGGAGAAGTGACTGACGTTCCGATTTCATCCAGGCTAAATCCTGTCGCTCCGCTTGAAGGCGAGCAAACGATGTATGTTCCGGCAGCGCAGGTTGACGCGGCCGGCCTTGCGCTGATTCACACCTGGTTCCAACCCGACTGGATTGTGCGCACCGCCGGCCCCGTTCAAGGCCTGACGGCACAAATTCAGGGCGCGCTGAACAGCGCCGATCCCGACTTGCCTGCTTCGGGCTTTTACAGCATCGGTGATCTCCTAGCACGCACTCTTGCGACGCAACGAATCGAGGTTGCGTTGCTGGGGGTGATGGCCGGGCTGGCGCTGCTGCTGAGCGCAGTCGGCATTTTTGCGCTTGTGGCGAACATGGTTACGCAGCGCACGCGCGAGATCGGCATCCGAATGGCGCTTGGATCGACTGTCGCGCAAGCGATGCTGCAGATCGGCCGCGCCGGCCTTGTCGCCACAGTCGTTGGGCTTGTGGTTGGACTAGCCGCATCCGCGGGAGCGCTGCAACTGATGCGCGGCTTACTTTACGGTATAGGCGTGTATGACGCCCCAACGCTAATTGGTGTGGTGCTCGTGCTTTCCTGCGTTGCGTTTGCGGCCACCGCGCTGCCGACGCTGCGAATCGCCAGGATCGACCCGAGCCTGACGCTGCGCGAGGAATAGACGAAGCCATTCTAGATCCGCGGCCCTAGGGCATGAGCGCTCGCTGGCGCTCGTTTTACACCTCGTTTGTTTTTGCGAGCCCCAAGCGCGCTTTGCTGTGGCATCATTCCGCCGTCATCCAGAAGGCTTCTGCCCCCGTGCTGCCGAAGATTGCATCCAATTGACCATGCGGATTCTAGCCGTCAACCTCACGGAAGGTACGCTTGATGCGGTCAATCAAGCGCTCGCTGGGCAGGGTTACGACATCGTCGCCGACTCCAGACTGACCGTAACCGAAGTCCTCGCGCTTTCTCCCGAAGTCCTCATTACCGAGGCTATCCCGTCTGATTTGACTTGCTGCGGCATGATCGCTCAATTGCGAGCGCGGCCCGAGACGCAAGCGCTTCTCAAGATTGTCATGGTCGTGCGCGGGGGTGCGCTTGAAAGGGCGCGTGCTCTCGACCTCTGGGTGAACGATGTGATTTCGTTTCCGTTCGAACCGATCGAGTTCGCCGCAAGGATCCGGGCACAATTCCGTGATCGTCAACCGGAGGAGGAACTACAGAATAAACTGATCGACGTGGTGCAGAAGGAGAAATATGCGGAAGTGGCGGAATCCCTGGCGGAGCAGGCCGTCACCCGCCGGCGTTGGCTTGTTCCCGCGATCCTCGGTGCTTGTGCCGTTGTGGTGATCGCAACACTGGTTACGCTGTTTTCCTTTCAGCACACCACGAAGGAAACTCTCCGGTTGCGAGCGGAAATCGCACGCCTGAATTACGGCCTCGGACAACCCAGTAATCTGCTGGCTGGCGCGGCAAAGAGGCGCGATTCGATGGATGCTCAATCGCGGTCTGTTTCCGCAAGCCAAGTATCTTTGCAAGAACAGTCGAAGGACCTCCGCGCAAAAATGGTTGCGGCCCAGGGATCGGAACTGGAATCTCTGCAAAGGCAGCTGAAAGAAACCCAAACCCGGCTCACCCTTCTTGAAGACGAAGGACGAATCGCCGAAACCGTAATCCGCGAATTCGGGCCCAGCGTTTGTTTGCTGCATGTGACAGTAGAGTTTCGGGACCCGGCATCGGGCCAGCCGATTCGCGTCGCAGTGGATTCCCAGGGCAAGCCGGAAGTCGATAAGGATGGCATGCTGCAACTTGCGAACGACGGCGACGGCCCTCTTCTGCGAATCGACGTTTTCGGAACCGGCTTCCTGGCGACCCGCGATGGCGTGCTTCTCACGAACCACCACGTCGCTGAGCCTTGGTGGAAGAACGACGATATGCAGGAGCTAATCAAACAGGGGGCTACCGCTTACGTCGCTTCCTACGAGGCTTATTTCCCGGCAGACACTCAGGGCATTGCCGCGAAGCTAGGCCGCATTTCACCGGACGCCGACGTTGCGACTCTGCAATTGGCGGCGCCACCTCCGGCCAGCGCGGTGCTCAAGCTCGATGGGAGTAGCACCGCGACGGTGAGAGGAGATTCGGTTGTCCTTATCGGATATCCCACCGGGATTGAAGGCATCTTGGCTCGGGCCGGACCCGATGTCGCAGAGAAGATCGCGGGAGGAAAGCAGGACGTGGATCAGATCATGGCGCAATTGGCGGCAGAGAGACTGATACGCCCAACTACAACGCAAGGCCACATTGGCGATGTACTGACGAACAGGATTGTCTACGATGCAGCCACAACCTCGGGAGGATCGGGAGGCCCACTGTTCAATCGCGATGGCAGGGTGGTTGGCATCAATTTCGCGATCCTCACCGGATTTGGCGGTTCGAATCTCGCCGTTCCGGCTCGCTACGCGACGCGCCTTCTGCCCGGCCGCGATGCGAAATAGCACACCGGCCCGAACGCGATCAGCACCAGAGCCACCGCCAGCGAAGTTGTCGAACCAATTGTTTCCGTTCGATTGCGAATAATTGCCGCTACCATCAGCGCAAGCGGCGGAATGCCGATCAGGATCGTGCCGGCAATTCCTCCCGGGACGCGATTGGGCCGGTGGAGATCCGGCTCGCGAATGCGTAGTCCCGTAAGCGCCCAAAATTCGAGCAGGATGCTCAGGCCGGTCAGCAGAACGTCGATGATGACGAGGTGTTCGAAATTCAGGAACAGGCAAGCGGCCCATCCTACTGCGCAAAGGGTGATCGCGACCCAAGGCATCCCGGTTCGCGCTGAAGTGCGGGTAAGTATTTTCGGCAGATAGCCGTCTTGCGCCATTACCAGCGGCAGCCGCGTGAACGAGAGCATCAGCGCGTTGAAGCAGCCGATGGCGCCAATCGCACCCCCGACCGCGATCGCAATCGACAACCATTCGCCGCCTACGGTGCGGCCAACGTCGACCCAGCCTCCCGTAGACCATCCAAATGGACTCACGCCGGCGTGGGCTGTCGCAGCGACTGGAAGAATGTAGCTGACGGTAATGAATGAAACTGCGAGGAGCATCACCAGCGGAAACGTGCGCTGTGGGCGCTCCACTTCTTCCGCGATGGTCGACGTATTGTCCCAACCCATATAGTTCCACATCGCAATCAAAATGCCGCCGAGGATATCCACGTGGCGGACGGCCGGATGTGCCGCGACGACGGCGCCGGCCCCAGACACAACGTGCCGCGTGAATCCGAGCCCGATCAGCACCAGAAATGGCGCAAGAAGCGCCATAGACATCCAAACTGAGCCTTTGCCGACGGCGCGGGCTCCCGAAAGGTTCCAGAGCGTGCACACCACGATCAGACTCAGTTCGATGGCGATTGCGCGGTGGCCACTAGTGAGCGTTGGCGCGAAGTGACCGAGATAGTCGACAAAGAGGGTTGGATATAAGGCCATTTCAAAAACGCTGCCGGCGAGCGAAAGCCAAGATTCCTGGTAGCCCCAGAACGGCCCCAGGCCGCGTTGCACCCAGATGTAAAACCCACCTTCTTCTGGTATCGCGCTCGCGAGTTCACTGACCATCATCGCGGCTGGAATACTCCACATTAGAGGTGTGATCAGCAGAATTGCGATGGCGCCCGCATACCCTGCCATCTGGACCACATCTTCCAGCCCGTACGGCCCTCCAGACACCATGAAGTAAGTTGCGGCAGCAAGCGTAAGCACGGTAAGCCGGCCACGAGCAGCGATGCGCGGGGCGGCCCTGCCGGTGAAGTGCGGTTGCCGAGGCGAAGAAGGTTCGGGAGGAGCGAAGCCTTCAGCGACCGTTGTCATTGGGAGGCGTCGGTTCTAAGCGGAGTCACGATTCGTCGATTTATACCGGCGATTTCGCATTGGCGCAAGCAACATCAATGAATGAAACTTCATATTCGTCCGTTTTCGGGTCCGAAAACGTGATTCTCCATTTCTGCGGAACTAAATCCGCCCGGACTGCGTAGAAGGTAGCAGGAGAGCGCAATGGAAACGTTCTGGCAGGATTTTCGATACGGGCTGCGCATGTTGCTCAAGTCGCCCGGATTCACGGCGATTGCGATTATTACGCTGGCGCTTGGAATTGGCGCGAACACCGCAATCTTTTCGGTCGTGAACGGCGTGCTTCTGAACCCTCTTCCATACGATCATCCTGACCGTCTGGTTGCGATTTACTCCAGTACGAAACAATTCGGGCATTCTTCGATTTCATATCCGAACTTCCTGGACTGGGTCCGCGCCAATCGCACATTGTCCGATCTTGCGGCTTTTCGTGAGGACGACTTCGATCTGACCGGTACGGGCCAGCCGCAACGCGTCGCAGCCGAAATGGTTTCGGCGAATTTCTTTCGCGTGCTCGGAGTCAAGCCAGTACTCGGGCGATCCTTCGAGGCGCAAGAAGACCACGTCGGAGCCGCGCCGGTGGCGATGATCAGTGGGGGCTTGTGGGCGACGAAATTCGGCTCGGCTCGCGATATCGTCGGACGGACAATCGAACTCAATGCGAAGGCCTATACGGTGGTCGGCGTCGTTCCAGCCGATTTCAGCTATCGAGCCGGGAATTTTCATACGCACACTGATGTGTTCGTTCCCATCGGCCAGTGGGATGATCCGACGTTTCTCGATCGCCGCGCAGCGATGGGGATGGATGCGGTTGGTCGTCTGAAGCCCGGCATTACCCTGGCTCAGGCCCAATCCGAGATGAGCGGCATCGCCGATCATCTGGCGCAAGAGTATCCCGAGGCAGACAAAGGAAACGGCGTCTCCCTGCTCTCGCTGAAAGAAGACGTCGTGGGCGACATCCGGCCGTTCCTGTTCGTGATGCTGGCCGCCGTTGGGTTCGTTCTGCTGATCGCGTGCGCGAATGTCGCAAGCCTCTTGCTCGCGCGATCGACGGGGCGCTCACGGGAGTTCGCGATCCGAGCCGCCATGGGCGCTAGTCCGCGCCGGGTCGTCCGGCAGTTGCTCACGGAGAGCTGCACGCTTTCAATTACCGGCGGGGCGCTCGGACTCATTCTGGCGTTTTGGGGAACGAAATCAGTGATCCATCTGATTCCCGAGGCGCTGCCACGGTCGGCCTCAATTGGACTCGACGCGCCCGTCCTCTTGTTCACTCTCGGCGTTTCCATCCTTACGGGAATCGTATTCGGACTCGTGCCCGCGCTGAAAAGTGCGCAGCCAAACCTCGCCGAATCGCTGAAAGAAGAAGGACGCGGGTCCAGCGGCGTGCGCCACCGCGCGCAACGCGTGCTCGTGGTCGTCGAGATGGCCACTGCCGTCGTGTTGCTGATCGGCGCCGGACTCATGATTCGCAGCCTCGCGAAACTCTGGAGCATCAATCCGGGGTTTGATCCCCAAGGCGTTCTTACTTTTGGGCTTTCTTCTCCCAACCCCTTGGGTACGACGCCCGACGGAATTCGCGAAGCGATGCAGCGCGTTCGCGACGTGATGGCCGGCGTCTCCGGCGTCGAAAGCGTGTCCTTAACCGTGGGCGCGGTGCCGATGGAAGGCGATTCCGAACTCCCATTCTGGCTCGAAGGCCAGCCCAAACCTTCCAGCGATGCGGACATGAAAACGTCGCTGTTCTACGTCGTTCAGCCGGATTATCTGAGGATCATGAAAATCCCCCTCTTACGCGGGCGTTTTCTGACGGCACAAGACAACCAGCACTCGCCGCAGGTAGTGGTGATCGACGAAGAATTTGCGCGCACCGTTTTCGGCAATCAAGACCCAATCGGGCGTCGCGTCAATTTCGACCTGCTCAGCACGTCGCCTGAAATCGTCGGCGTGGTGGGGCACGTGAAGCAGTGGGGTCTCGACGAAAATTCACACAGTCCGGTTCACTCGCAGTGCTATTTGCCGCTGCCACAGATTCCGGATCAGTTTCTTTCCCTGATGTCGCGCGGAACCGGGGTAATCATGAGGACGGCTGGACCTCCGCTCTCCGAGGTGACCGCGGTGCGGCAGGCGGTTGAGCGGTACAACAGCCAGCTCGTCACGTTCGGCACGGAAACAATGGATGACATCATTTCCCGTTCACTCGCGGCCCGCCGGTTTTCGATGGTTTTACTCGGAATCTTCGCATGCCTTGCGCTGGTGCTGTCGGCTGTCGGTATCTACGGCGTCATCTCCTACATTTCCGGCCAGCGCACGCACGAGATCGGCGTGCGGATGGCGCTCGGGGCACAACCGAAAGACGTCCTGCGTATGATTGTCGGGCAGGGAACTGGCCTGGCGCTGCTTGGAGTCGGAATCGGCGCAGCGGCCGCATTCGGATTGACGCGGCTAATGGGCACGATGATTTTTGGCATCAGCGCGCATGACCCGCTGACGTTCGGCATCGTCGCGTTCGCTCTCTCTGCAATTGCGATACTCGCGTGCTACTTCCCCGCGCGTCGTGCGACGCGGACCGATCCATTGGCCGCGCTCCGTTACGAATAGCGATTTGATGAAGGGCTAGTTCAATCGCATCACGTTAACAGCTCCACACGCAGGCGCCCCGCTTCAGGCGGATTCCGGGAAAGTGCGTTATCATTTGTGATTTCTTTGCCGTCGGAATCCTTTTGTCCGGGCGGAATGCGGGAGCAACGTGTACAAGGCGATCGAAGAGCGGTTTCGTAAAGCCCTGCGGCATCACATTCACGAGCGGTATAAGACAGACGTTCCCATCGTGACGGAGCGTCCACCCCAGCTATCGATGGGCGAGTCCGCCTCGCCGTTGTGCTTCGAATTGGCGAAACGATTGAAGAAGCCTCCGCGCGCGCTGGCGCAGGAAATTGCGAACTCATTGCCGCCCATCGAAGGCATCGCCCGCGTGGAAGTCGCTGGCGGCGGATATTTAAACGCATTTTTTGATCGTGTCGCGTTTTTTCGCGGAACCGTCGCAAAAACCGAGAAGCGCGTGGGCGAGACACTCGCGCCGCCGAAGTCCCAGTCGAAAGTCATTGTCGAGCATACCAGCGTCAATCCCAACAAAGCCGCACATATAGGCCACATGCGTAACGCGGTGCTGGGTGATACGTTCGCACGTGTATTGCGCTACGCAGGCCGCCGCGTCGAGGTGCAGAACTACATCGACAACACTGGTGTGCAGGTAGCGGACGTGGTGCTCGGATTCATTCACCTCGAGAAGAAGTCGACCGAAGATGTCCGCAAGCTGGCAGCGCAACCGCGCTTTGATTATTACTGTTGGGATCTGTACACGCGAGTGACGCAATTCCTCGCAGAAGAGAAATCGCGTCTCGAAATGCGTGGCCAGACGCTGAAAGATATTGAAGAGAACCGCGGTGAGCCGGCCAAGATGGCGGAGATTGTTTCAACCGCGATCGTCCGCAGGCATCTCGAAACGTTCGCCCGCCTCGGGATCGAATATGAGCTGCTTTCGCGTGAGAGTGAAATCCTGCATTTGAGATTCTGGGACGCCGCATTCGAGATGCTCAAAAAGACCGGCGCGATTCAGTTTGCTACAACGGGCAAGAATGCCGGTTGTTGGGTGATGCAGTTGCAGGGAGCAGGGGAGGAAGAGGTCGCAGACGCCGCCGATAGCTCGGGCGCGAGCGAGGAAGCGCCTGAGGAAGCGGAAGCGAAAATCATCGTGCGATCGAACGGCACGGTCACATACGTCGGGAAGGATATTGCGTATCACCTTTGGAAATTCGGCCTGCTTGGGCGAGATTTTCATTATCAGCGGTTTCATTTCGGCGGCGATCAAGGCCACACGTGGGTGACAACGACGGAGCCGACTGAGTCCGGTGCTCCTGCATTTGGACATGCAACCGAAGTATTCAACGTAATTGACTCGCGCCAGGCATATCCCCAGCGAGTCGTCGTCGCCGGACTGCGTGCATTGGGATACGAAGATCCAGCTGAACACCTGAAACATTTTTCATACAACGTGGTCGCACTGACGCCCCGTTGCGCGCAGGAACTGGGATACGACATCGCTCCAGAGGATGCAAAAAAGCCATACGTCGAAGTCAGCGGCCGCAAGGGGCAGGGGGTAAAGGCCGACGATTTGATCGATCTGCTGATTTCGCGCGCGGCGGAAGAAGTTGATCAACGGCATCCGGAAGAACCTGAAAACGAGCGGCGCGCGATTGCAAATGCGATTGCCATCAGCGCATTGCGCTATTTTCTACTGCGATTTACGCGGGGAACCGTGATCGCCTTCGACTTCAGGGACGCGTTGAGCTTCGAAGGTGAGACGGGACCCTACGTACAGTATGCGGTTGTGCGCGTGAACGGAATCTTGCGCAAGAGCGCGGAGAGCGACCCCACGACTGCGGCAAAAGATATTGAAAACCGGACGCGGATCGACCGGGGGGAACTCGATATTTCACCCTTTGTAGCAACCAAGGCTGGGGACGATTTATGGGGATTGGTCCTTCTGGCTGGCTCGCTCGATGCCCGAGTCGACTCTGCCGTTGCCGCTCAAGAGCCTGCCTTTCTGGCGCGTTATGCTTTTGAACTCGCCCAGGCCTTCAACGTGTTCTACCACAAGCATCACATCCTGTCGGAAGAGGACGCCGAGAAACGCGCATTTCTGCTTCGACTCACGTCGCTTGTGCGCGAACGGCTTGTCGCGGTTCTAGGATTGATGGGAATCACCGCCCCTGAAAAGATGTAACGGCTGCATAGCGGCTGATCGCCTCCGGAAAAATGTAAATACCGCATCTTTAGTGCCCGATCGGCTTCCGGAAAGATGGAATAACGCGTCCACATCGCGTAATCGCGCCCCATTACGCGGCCGAAAATGTAATCGTGCAATGCCTGCGGCCAACTCGATATCATGACTGCGCACGGGTACGATCCGGGTTGCACCATCGCTGGTGCAGCCGCTGGAACGGCGAAAAGAGTGCCCACCAAATTCACTAGCTTCAGTGGTACCAAAGAGGTCGGAATTACATGTACGAGACCATTACAGTTTGAGGGCGAAGTCGATGATGGAGCGGATCGCGACTCCGGTAGGGCCTTTGGCGAGCCAGGAACGGCCCTCGTCGACCCAGCACGTTGATGCGATGTCAAGGTGGACCCAAGGCGTGTCCTCGGCAAACTCTTTCAGGAACCATGCGGCCGTGATCGCGCCGCCGCCTTTGCCGCTGCCCGTGTTGCGAATATCCGCGATGTTGCTCTTGATCATTTCCTCGTATTCGTCGTCGATCGGCATGGGCCACATTTTCTCGCCTACCGCTTTCGCACTGGCGAGGAACTGATCGAGGAACTCGCGCGGCGTGCCAAACGCGCCGACGTTGACGTTCGAGAGGGCGACTTCGATCGCGCCGGTAAGGGTTGCTGCGTCGATCAGGTGGGAGCAGCCGAGTTGTTTCGCGTAGGTGATGGCGTCGGCGAGGATCAGGCGCCCCTCGGCATCTGTGTTGATCACTTCGATTGTCTTGCCCGACATGGCCGTTTGTACGTCGCCGGGTTTCTGCGCGCGTCCGCCGGGCATATTCTCGGTTGCGGGAATCACGGCGATTACCGGCACGCGCGGTTTCAGATAAGCGAGCGCGCGCATGGCTCCGAGCATCGTTGCTCCGCCGCCCATGTCGTATTTCATTTTCTCCATATTGTTCGCAGGTTTGATGGAGATGCCACCCGTGTCAAAAGTCACGGCCTTGCCGATGAGGCCCAGTACTGGCCCACCCACTGGCCGTTGCTCGGGCACATAGCGCAGGATGATCATGCGAGGCGGCTCGACGCTGCCCTGCGCGACTCCAAGCAGCGCCCCCATTTTCAGCTCGGCGATACGGCGTTCGTCGAGAATTTCGATGCCAAGGCCGACTTCCGCAGCCATCTCTCCGGCTTTCGCGGCAAGCATGCGAGGCGTCAGGTGGTTCGAGGGCTCGTTAATTAAGTCGCGCGCGAAATTCTGCGACTCAGCCACGACGCGGCCGTTGTCGATGGCTTGCTCGATGTTTTGGCCAAGAGCAGCGTCGAATCCCACGAGCGAAATAGAGGCGATTTCGCGGGTTTTCTTGTCGGTGCGGTATTTGTCCGATTCGAAGTCGGCGAGAACCAGACCTTCGGTGATCGCGCGAGCGGCATCTGCGCTGCGTTCGCTCTCGCGCGGGACGAAGGTGACTTTCTTCACGCCGCGGGATTTTAGAAATCGCAACGCGCTGCCAGCGATCTTTCGCAAATCCGAAGTCGCAAATTTGCCGGGCTTGCCGGCTCCCACCAGAAGCAGTCGCTGTGCCGCCAGCCCCTGGGGGAAGTGGATCAGAACCATTTCAAGATTTTTCCCGCTGATTTCGCCGCTTGATATAAGCGAAGAGAGCCGGCCACCCATGGCGCGATCGATTTCCGCGACAATTCCTTCCAGCTTTGGCTCCTTATCGAAGACGTAGGTAACGAGGGCGTCGGTGGAGACCGAGAGATATGGCTGATTTTCCAGTTGAATCCGCATCTTGTCCTTTCAATCGTGACTGGCGAATAGTAAGTGGTGGTTGGTGAAAACCTAACGGCGACGCGAGCGGTACATTGCTTCGTCGGCTTCGCGCTTCGCTTCCTTGCGGCGCTCGGCTTCCCGGCGGTCGTGAAATTTCTTGCCCTTGGCGATGGCGAGTTCGCATTTCGCGAGGCCGTCGCGGAAGTAGATTTTTGTTGGGACGATGGTCATGCCTTTTTGCTGAGTTTCGACCCATAGCCGATGAATTTCGCGCGCATTCAGAAGCAGCTTCCGCTTCCGCAAAGGGTCGTGATTTCGCGGGCCACCCGGCTGATATTCAGGAATATGGCTGTTCACCAGCCATGGTTCGCCGGCGCGAATCTCGGCGTAGGCGTCCCGCAGCGTGCCTTTTCCTTCCCTCAGTGACTTCACTTCGGTGCCGACGAGTACCAGACCGGCCTCGAGGTGATCGAGAAGATGATAGTTGTAGGAGGCCGCACGATTCTGCGCGACGATCTTCACGCCTTCGCGCCCCGATTTTTTGGCTTCTGATTTCAAGAATCTCGATCCGACAAAATATTCGCGACGGCTAAGTTGAATGTTATTCAGGCGTCTCGCACGTCTCCCCCGAGCACGAGCGCGGTACCACGCGAGCCGGCCAGAGCGAAACAACGTCATATTATCCGGCCCACACGAACAGACCGCAAGCCGAGCGCCGTTGGAGTTTTCCGCACATTGCGGAATGGCGCGGCTAACGTCCGCCAGGGTCGCAGTGTCTAAGCAAGCAGATTGGGGAGCGGCTGCGTTCAGGCCTTGCGGCAACACTGCGGATTCCTTGCTGCATCTTAGGCCTGGGTGCTAGACTTTTGGGCCTCGCCCGAAAGAACGATTGGAGTGCGTTTTGCAGCGAAAAGTTTACCTGTCCGTTGTAGTTCTAGCCGGAATTGTTCTTGCGGGATGCCCGAAATCGAATAAGACGTTCGACGCTGGCAAGAAGGCCGAGGCGATTCAGGACTACGACACCGCGCTGGTGGATTACGAGCGTGCGGTGCGCACGGACCCGACGAACGCGGAGTACAAGCTGCGCGCAACGCGCATGCGTTCAATGGATGGACAGTTCCATTTGCAGCAGGGCGAAAAATTCCTGGATCAGGGCCAAGTGGAGATGGCGCTGGCCGAGTTCGAGAAGGCAGCCGGCGTAGATCCCTCGAACATCGCTGCGCAGCAGGAGTTGCAGAAAGCGAAGGATCTGCTGGATCAGAAGCGCGCGGAGAGTCAACCAAAACAGGCAGCTCCTCCAGCGCAGCCTCAATTTCTCGCCGAACCCCCGGAGTTGAAACCGCTGTCGCGCGAGCCCATCAACCTGACCATGACGAATAACAGCACCGTCGTATTCGAAACGGTGGCGAAACTGGCGGGCTTGAGCGTGATTTTCGATCCTGACTTTCACGCGCAAAGAATTTCGGTGAGTCTTCCGAACGTGACGCTGGAGCAAGCGCTGGAGGCTGTGAGCATGGCCAGCAAGTCGTTCTGGCAGCCGCTGACGCCAAGCGTCATCTTCGTAGCACCAGATAATCCGCAAAACCGCAGGGAGTACGAGAACGAGGTCGTAAGGACGTTTTACCTGAACAACACTTTGCAGCCGCAGGACTTGACGGAAATTGTTACCGGCCTGCGATCGATGCTGAATATCCAGAAAATCGTGCAGATGAATTCGGAGAACGCGATCGTGATGCGGGCGACGCCGGATGAGGTCGCCGCAGCGGGAAAGATTATTGACTCCATCGACAGAGCGAGGCCGGAGGTGCTGATCCACGTTCAGGTGCTGACGGCTAATCGCGACCGGCTGCGAGATTTGGGCATCCTGCCGGGGCAGAGCGTTGCGGTGACTTTTAACCCGCGACCGGCGTTGCAGCCGAGCGGCGGGTCGTCAGGCGGATCGAGCAATGGGAGTGGTTCGGGCAATTCCAACGGCACGGGTTCGGGTACGAGCACGTCGGTCGGTCAGATCGCGCTCAACAACCTGCACAGCCTGGGCACAGGCGATTGGAGCGCCACGCTGCCGGGAGCGACTGCAAACGCGATCCTGACCGACAACCAAACGCGCATTATCCAGGATCCACAAATTCGCATCACCGACGGTGAGCGTGCCAAGCTGACGATCGGTGAAAAGGTTCCTATTGCGACGGGTAGTTTCCAGGCGGGCGTCGGCGTTGCGGCCACGGGAGTGAATCCGCTGGTGAACACGCAATTCACGTATCAGGACGTCGGCGTGACCATCGACGTGCAACCTCGCGTCCACCCGAATAACGAAATCAGCATGAAATTGACCGTGGATATTTCATCGCTCGCAGGAAACGTGAATATCGGCGGCATCAATCAACCCATCATCGCGCAGAACAAGATCGATGAGGGCGAAGTCCGGTTGAAAGAAGGGGAAGCCAGCATTCTTGGCGGTTTGATCACGCACACTCAGGAAGTGAATCTGAACGGCATCCCCGGCCTCGCGCAGATTCCGTTGATGAAGTACCTGTTCTCTGACAACAGCAACCACCTTCAGGACCAGGAAGTTTTGATACTTTTGACGCCGCACATCGTGCGGTTTGCGCCCATCACAGCGAACGATCTGCGCTCGCTGGATACGGGTTCAGACATGAATGTTCGTGTTTATCGCGAGCAGGATCAGGCGCTTGTGGAGCCTGATGGTGGCCAGCAATCCAGCGCGACATCGTCGCCGCTGCGGACCGATGGGGCAACCCCGCCTTCCACGCCGGCGCCAAACCCGACCGCCGCGCAACTACGGTTTGATCCGGCAAATTTGACGATGAAGCAGGGCGATACGCAGACGATTGGGTTGAAAGTGGCCAACGTCAACGACTTGTTCTCAGTACCGCTGCTGATTCATTACAACCCGGCCGTTGTCCAGATCAGCGACATTCGCGATGGAGGATTCTTGTCGGGAGGGAACCAGGCAATCCCGATCGTGCAGCACATCGATCCGCAGCGAGGCGAGGCCGTGGTTTCGGCCACGCGGCAGCCGAACACTCCGGGTGTGAGCGGAACGGGAACGCTGCTGGGGTTGTCGGTGAAGGCTGTGGGGCCCGGAACATCCACGATTCAGATTTTGGAAGTGAACGCGCGTAACTCGCAACAGAAGACCATTCCGCTGGTTTCCGGCGAAGTAACGGTCCAGGTACAATAAGGGCTTCGGCACAGGATCCGCCAAGGGCTCAGAATGAAGTACGTCCACCTCGAATTGGTCATTTTTCGCTCGAGGGGTTCTGCGCCTCGCCGGACTGCTGCGTCACGGCGGAGGACGCAAGCCGCGGCCGGCCTCACGCTGATTGAACTCATCCTGGCCTGCGCGATTCTGATGATTCTCGCCACTGCGGCGCTGCCTCTCGCACGGGTCGCTGTAATGCATCACAAGGAAGACATGCTGCACTACGACCTGCGCGAGATGCGCGACGCGATCGACCGTTACAAGGATGCGGCCGATCAGAACAAGATCCAGGTGCAGGCTGATACGGACGGGTATCCGCCCGACCTGCAAACGCTAGTCGACGGCGTGTCGCTGAACGGCGCGCAGGAAAAGCGCATTCACTTCTTGCGTGAGATTCCTGTTGATCCGATGACCGGCAGCAAGGATTGGGGCATGCGGTCCGTTCAGGACGACCCCGATTCGACGGAATGGAGCGGGACGGACGTATTCGATGTGTACAGCAAATCAACGGGCACGGCGCTGGATGGGACGAAATATTCGGACTGGTAAAAGGCCATGATCTCCACATTTCGAGCGAGGCGTAAAAGCAGGATGGCGGCGCATGATTGGCGCTCTGCCGGTGGGTTCACTCTGATCGAACTTATGATCGTGATGGCCATCATTGTTGTTCTGGCGACGATTGCCGTCGGCCGTTACGAAAAATCCCTGCAACGCGGCAAGGAAGCAGTTTTGAAAACCGATCTGCGTGTGATGCGCGAAGCTATTCAAAACTACACGCGCGACAAGGAAGCAGCGCCGAATTCGCTGGACGATCTGGTGTCAGGGCAGTACATCGGCCAAATCCCCGATGATCCGATGACGCGCAAGCCCGACTGGAACCCGCAGGATTGCGACACGGTCCTCACACCAGACCAGACGAGCACGGGCATCTGCGACGTTCATTCATCTTCGGACGCGGTTTCTCCGTTTGAGAACACCCCATATAGCTCCTGGTAGCGGGCGGCGTTACAATTTCTTAGTATCGGCTTCGCTTCGCGCAAGGCCTCTTTGGCCGGCCGTGACGATTTCCCATTCATAAAGGAGAACGGTTCCTGATGAAAGCTGGTCTCATGTTCAAGAACAAGCTTCTACGGAAGATAGCTGTCGGAGCGAGTTTAGCGGGCCTCATTTTGACCGCTGCGTTGACGCTGACCGTTGCAGCGGCTCCAACGACGCCAGCCGAAAAAGGGAAGCAGTTCTTCACTCAAAGCTGCGTTAATTGCCATGGCATGAATGGGCAGGGCGTGCCGAATCTAGGCGCCGACCTGCAAACCAGCAAGCTCGTCGCGACATCTTCGGATAATCGGCTCGTGTCGTTGATCCAGGATGGCGTGCCGGCGAACTCGCCGATCAACAAGTCGCATATCCCGATGCCGCCGAAAGGAGCCAACGCGTCGCTGACGACGCAGGACATCCACGACATCGTTGCTTACATCCGGCAATTGCAGAAGACGCATAAGGGCAAATAGCTCCGATCATGCCGGCTGAAAACCGCAAGCCAAAAACTGAACTGCCTGTCGAAGGCCGTCGCCGTGTGGTGATTGAGGGCGTGTCGCCCGAAATCGATTGCGGGCGATTCGCGATCAAGCGCGTCGCTGGAGACTCTGTGACGGTGCAAGCCGCTGTTTTCGCCGACGGCCACGATCAAGTTGCCTGTCGCATCCTGTATTGGCGCGAGGGAGGCGAACCGCAGTCGTCGCCGATGCGACCGCTTACGAACGACCTCTGGCGCGGCGAATTTGCGGTGGAGCAAGTTGGACGGTATCACTACACGATCGAGGGATGGATTGATCGCTTCGCGACGTGGCGGAGCGGGATCCAAAAGAAAATGGCGGCGGGACAAGACGTTCAGGTCGACTTGCTCATCGGCGCGGAGCTTATTGCAGCTGGCGCTCAGCGCACTAAGGGCGAGGACGCTGAGCTGCTGCGGGATTGGGCGAAACGGTTTCGTGAGCGAGGCACATCGTGGCCAGCTTCGCACGTGCTCGATGACAAATTGTTCCGCGCGATGGAGCGTCATCCTGATCTGGTGCTGGCCAGCCGCTACGAAAAGGAATTGACGGTGGTCGTTGATCGTGAAAAAGCGGTGTTTTCGGCCTGGTATGAGGTATTCCCGCGTTCGTGTTCCTCGCAGGCGGGCCGGCACGGAACCTTTCGCGATTGTGAAGGATGGCTGCCGTACATCGCGTCGATGGGATTCGATGTCATTTATCTTCCTCCCGTGCACCCGATCGGCCACGCATTCCGCAAGGGCAAGAACAATTCAGTGGTTGCGGAGCCGGGCGACGTGGGAAGCCCTTGGGCGATCGGATCGGCCGAGGGAGGGCATAAGTCGGTGCATCCCGAGCTGGGAACGCTGGCGGATTTCCGTCATTTCGTTTCCAAAGCGAAGGACCAGGGGCTCGAAGTCGCGCTTGACATCGCTTTTCAAGGCACGCCTGACCATCCGTGGGTGAAGGAGCGTCGGGAATGGTTTCGCGAGCGTCCGGACGGCACGATCCAATATGCTGAAAATCCTCCGAAAAAGTATCAAGATATTTATCCCCTCGACTTCGAGAGTGCGGATTGGCGCGCGTTATGGGAGGAGTTGAAGAGCGTCTTCGAATTTTGGATCGAGCAGGGCGTGCACATTTTTCGCGTCGATAATCCACATACGAAGCCGTTCGCATTCTGGGATTGGTTGATTTGCGAGTTGAAAGAAACTCATCCTGAGGTGCTCTTGCTGGCGGAGGCGTTTACGCGTCCTCACGTGATGTACCGGCTGGCGAAGCTGGGCTTTTCGCAGTCGTACACGTATTTCACCTGGCGCAACACCAAGCAGGAGCTGACGGAATACTTCACCGAGCTGACGCAAACGCAGGTGCGCGAATTCTTCCGCCCGAACCTGTGGCCGAACACGCCAGACATCCTCCACAAGTTTCTGCAGGTGGGTGGACGGGCAGCGTTCATGGTTCGTCTGATTCTGGCTGCAACACTCGGCTCGAGCTACGGAATTTACGGGCCCGCTTTCGAGCTTTGCGAAAACGTGCCGGTGCAGCAGGGCAGCGAGGAGTATTTGAATTCCGAGAAGTACGAGCTGAAACATCGCGATCTCGGCTCGCCTGCGAGTTTGAGGGACTTGATTTCGAAAGTGAACGCGATCCGCAAGGACAATCCCGCGCTACATCGCGACAGGAACCTGCGGTTTCACGACGTGGACAATCCGGCGCTGATCTGCTACAGCAAGACGACGGACGACCTGTCGAATGTGATTCTTACCGTGGTCAATCTGGATTGTTTCAACACACAAACTGGCTGGGTGAATCTGGAACTTGCGTCGCTTGGACTGAATGGCGAGCGTGCGTTCCAGGTTCACGACATGCTTGGCGATGCCCGGTATTTGTGGAAGGAACGGCGGAATTATGTTGCGCTAACGCCGAGCAGCTTGCCGGCGCACATCTTGCGCGTTCAGCGATGAGTTCTGCGGAAAGAGGTTTCGACTCTTGCTTATAATCTTTGGCGACTCGGCTACCCGCCGACCGGATTTGCCGCATCAAAGCAGAATTGCATTGGATGAAACCCAGCGAACGATTTCGGTTTGCGGCTGCCACCGAAGTGTAGTATCCGCATCTCGTAGGAGTCGTTTCCCCAGCCCGAGCGCAACAGGTAATGGCTGAAGTTCGAGAAAAAGCGCAGGAACGAGCGATGGCGAAGAAGGCTGGCAGCGCGGCAGACCCGCTGTGGTACAGAGATGCGATTATCTACGAACTGCACGTCCGCGCGTTCAAAGACAGCAACGCCGACGGAATCGGCGATTTTCGCGGATTGATTCAGGAGATGGACTACCTCCAGAACCTGGGGGTCACGTGTCTTTGGCTCCTTCCGTTTTTCCCATCGCCGTTGAAGGACGATGGCTACGACATCGCCGATTACATGAC
>JBOGNK010000045.1:0-8965 GCA_050747085.1 Candidatus Acidiferrales bacterium | reverse complement strand
TGCCGGTGTAGGTCAGGTTGAGGATCCAATCCTGGCTCAGATACGTTTCAGCGGACAGCATCCAGATTTGCGCATAGCCGTCTTTGTAAAACGGATTCACGCCCGAGGTATTCGGTACGGTGCAGTTCGTCGTCAGCATGGGCGTGCAGAAATTCGTCGCGCCCGCTGTCGGAAAACCGTTCTGAAGCGTCAGCACCTGCGCCGGGGTGGTGTATAGATTTTGCGAAACCGCGAACGGCGGCTGGTAGGCGAGATAATCCTGCGCCAAGGTGTCATAGATCGAATCGTTATAGAAGATCGAATAGCCACCACGCACGATCGTTCTTGGACGAATCCCCGGCGCCCAGGCAAAGCCGAAGCGCGGCGCAAAGTTCGTGTAGTCGCCATGAATCAGCGCCTGAGGATACGTCCCGCCGAACAATCCTTCTGCGCCCGGCGTGACCACCACAACTTGCGTCGCGGCTGAGTTCAAATCCAGATTCGAGATGTGGTTGAACAGCTCTGTGGGAGGCGTCACAGCGCTGTAGCGCAAGCCAAACAGAAGCGTGAACTTTTTATTTACGCGCCAATCGTCCTGCGCGTAGCCCACGAATTCCCAATTGCGGAAGTACGTGTTCGCGTCGCCCGTGCGAATCTGCGTGTTATACGGCAGGCCGAGAAGGAAATCGGCGAACTCGTAGTACGGCTCGGTCGCGGCAGTCTCGATCGGACGGCCGGTCGCGTCGAGTTGGCTCGTCATCTGCCCGGTAAACATGAACCGCCCGCGCGGATCGGGGTCTGAATCGGTATTGAGCTGGATTCGCCGGATTTCAGCGCCGAATTGGATCGTGTGGTCGCCGTGCGTATACGTCCAGCCCTCCATGAAGCGCAGCGTCTGATCGCGCACCAGCGACGGCACTGGATCGTTCAGGCTGCCAAGACTGGAAAATTGAATTTCCGGAATGCCGTAATTGATCGGATCGGTCGACGCACCCACAATCCCCAGGTCGCCGGCAATGTTGTTCAGGTATGAATTATCGCTCAGGATCTCCGCGCGGCTGCGACTCCAATTCAGACTGGTCGCTTCGATCATGTCAGGCGTCCAGGTGTGATTCAGGCCGATATTCACGCTCTGCGAGAGCGTGGACTGATGGCCGGCGATGCTGGCGAAATTTCCCAGCGTGTTTTGCCGGGAGGAACTGAGATTGTAGCCGCCGTTCAGGTTCAGTTTCGAATTGATCGTATGCAGAATGTGAAAGTTCACTGAGTCGGTGTTCTGCGGAGTGGTCGCTTGAAGCAGGTAATTGTACGTCTGCCCCCGGGGGCCGCTGATCGCGGGTATATTCGGCAATGGAACGTACTGAAGCAATCCATTCGACGCCGTGTCGATCGATCCGGCCGGAATATGGCAGCCGTCATTCAGCACCGTGCGCGCGCCGGAAAAATTCGACGATGGATCGTACAGGGTAAATCCATTTCCCACGTTGCAGAAATTTCCCGAACGCTCGTCCGATGTTGGGACCAACGAAAAGCTGTTCACTGCGTTTTTGACGAGTTGGTGCTGGTAGTTGAGGAAGAAGTAGGTTCGGTCGCTGCCGTCGTAGATGTGAGGGATTTTCAGCGGTCCACCCATGTTGCCGCCAAAGCGCTCGTTATAGTTCGCGACCTTCGGGAAATTCTCGCCGGTGATCGAATAGGGCCTGGCACTTAGCGCAGAATTCGAATATTGATCGTAGAAGCCAAAGCGAATGCGATTGATCGCCTGCCGCATCAGTCTGGCCCTGCCCGCGAACAGCCCTCCTGGTGGTCCACCACGGCCGCCTCCACGGAAGGCGAACCCACGACCGCCGCCTCGCATTCCGCCTCTTCCGCTCGCACCACCAGCGCCGCGAGACCCGCCCCCCCCGCCGAAGGGATTTCCCGCGCTGCCCGATGGCGCGTCGGGTGCCAGTCCACCTGGCCCACCGCCGAATCCGCCAGGCCCAAATCCACCAGCGCCACCGAAGCCCGTCATTGACGTTTCCTGGCCCACAGTCCCCTGCAACAGAAACGAGTTTGCCGAGGCACTGGAGGCGTTCTGATTCGAAAGCGACGCAGTCGGCTCATTACTGCCTGCGGCCCCGTTCGGATTCTCGTTTTCTTGACCCGTTGCACCAGCGCCCGTCAAATCCGTTTGCTGGAACGGATTTGTTGCCAGCCCAGCCTGCATAGCGTTGCGAAGTCCGGCGGGCATTTGCGCGCCCCTGCGGAATCCTCCCGTTTGGCTGCCTTCGCCCGATCGTCGTTGATTCGCCTGCGCCGGATTTGTGCTGCCGCGCGTCGTTTGCTGGCGCCCTGAAGCCGAGTCCGCCCCCGAAGAGTTCGCGTTTCGCGAAGAGCCGTTCGCGGCCGATTCGGGCACCCCGTTCAGTTCCGCGAGCGTCTGCACCCCCAACCGGATGGGAATGGGTCCGGGCGGCATCACTGGCAGCTTTACATCGATCGACGAGGGATTGAATCCGAGCTGGGTGACTTCGACCCGGTAGTAGCCTTGCGGAAGTCGAGGGAATGCGAAATTGCCGTTCTCGTCCGTCCAACTCAACCACACTTTGTGGGTTTCCGTGTTCGTGATCCGAACCGTCGCGCCCGGAACGGGTTCACCAATCGCGGTTCGTACCTGTCCGGTGGTGTTATTGACCAGCGGAGTTGGCCGCGCCTGCGCCGTTTGCGCCTCACTCGCGGCATTCGTTGCTTGGCCTACGCCATCCGTGCCGGAAGCATTCGCCGTTTGCCCGCCCCACGCAGGCAAGGCGGAAAGCACCGCCGCGAACAAGACTGCGCAGAAAGTTGACTGAGACCATTTCATTCCGACGGTCACCGATCTTTAGCAACTCCAACCTGAGATTTACGCGCGATGCCGGCCGAGAGGCCGGTTGCAATCCGCATGCCGCTGAATCCGCCTTCTCAACGCCCCGGCCCCTGATCGCCGCAATCGACTCGCACTGTCGTCACTGCGAATTGTCGGAGGACTTTCCCGCGTCGTATACGAACCGGTAGATCACCGGCTGGCTTAGCCGTTGGTTTTCCATTTTCGTTGTCATGTACAGCTGTTTGCCGTCGGGTGAAAGCTCGAACGTGCGCGTAATCGCACCGCCAAACATGTCGCTGGTTGCCACAAGCTGGCTTCCCTGCCACTTCGCCTCGGCCGGTCGCATGCGCCTCATTCCGCCATCATTGTCGTCGGCATTCTGATCGTTCGACTGCGCTTCGGTCGTGGCGATCAGGCGTCCCGTCGCGCCCGTGACGTTCAAACCCTTGTCCGTCTGCGTGATCGTCAGTTGTGAGAATTGGCGCATCATCATGCCGCCTCGCCCGCCACGGCCACGGCGACGGCCCGTCCTACCTGGATTCGTGTCGTCGGAACCGTTCTGATTCGCGTTCGCCTTCATGGCTTCCTGCATCTTTTGCCGCGGATCGTCGCTCTGTTTCTGGTTGAGCGTCCACGTGCCCGCCAGATTCGGCCTGGCGGCTGAGGTGTTCGCCGCTTGAGACGCATCCTGACTTTGCGCCTGGCTCGCGCTTGAATCGGTGCTGGCCGGCTGTGCCTTCACCGCCTGCACCGATAGAACGAACAGTGCGGCCGTCAGCGTCGTCGCAAGGCTGCCCCAGCCCAATAGCTTCTTATTTCGTGCCATGTTGATTCCCCCTATCCAAAGATGGTCGAGAGCTTACGAGTAAGACGTTCAGTGTCCATCTTCCGGTACAGTACTTATTCCCCTAGTCCGGGCAGAGAGTTCCAAAAATCGCCGCGTTCAAGCGTTAGCGGACTCACACACCGCGGCGCTCGTTCGCAATATCGGACACGAACCTGTGGATCACCGCTGCGCTTTCCGCCGGCTTTGCTTGCAGCAGAAAATGCGGGCCTTCCACGTCGACTGCGCGGACTTGCCGGCCTCGCTTGCGGATTTCGTCACCGGCGCGATTCGGCACAATTCCGTCTCTCATCGCGCGCAAATCGAGGATCGGGATCTCGATGTCGCTCAGCCGCGACGTAACATCGACGCGCAGCAACGCGCCGATTCTCGCGCGAAAAACACTCTTTGCTACCATTTCGCGCGCCGAATTCAATTTCTTCGCGACGAACGAATCGACTCGTCCTGGAGATACCAATCTCCGCGCCGCAATCACCGCCATGCCTGCAACTGGAAGATATGGCGCCAGCCAATGACCTCTGCGGAAAAGATTTCGCGGATATCGCGCAAACGTGCAGCTCAATACAAGGCCGATCAGTCCGGCCGGCTTCGACGCGGCAATCGAAATCGCGAGCGGACCGGAGAACGATTCTCCCAGCAGTACGAATCGGGAAGTCTTCGGAATCGATGCCCGGGCGATTTCTTCCAGCTGCGCGTATCCGAGAGGCTTGTCGGTGGGATAGCGAACAACGATTGGCTCGAGGTCAGGAGGAAGCTTTGCAACAAAATCGTTGAACAAAACGCCCGTGCCGTCCAAGCCTGGCAGCAGCACGAGCGCAATCTTCGACACGACTCAGGCTATCGCGCGGCGCTTACCAGCGCAACAGCACCAGTTCCGAGCAGAATCCCGGGCCCATCGCCGCCAGAATGCTCAGGGTTCCGGGTTGCGGCCGCTTCTGCATGTAGACGTCTTCCAGCACCAGCAGCACCGATGTGGACGAAATATTGCCCACTTTCCGCAGACAGTTCCACGACGGCTCCAAGTCGTTGGAGCTCAACCCAAGCGCCTCCTGCGTTGCTTCCAGCACCTTGGGACCGCCCGTGTGCATGATCCAGCTCTTGATGTCGCTTCGCTTCAAGCCTTGCTCGGCCAAAAAGCCGTCGACATCCGCGCCCAGATGCTTCAGCACCATATCCGGTACTTCAGGCGATAGAACGATCCTGAATCCCTTCTCGCAAATGTCCCAACCCATCACGCGTTCCGTGTTCGTGTAGAAGCTGGATTTCGTCGCCAGAATTTCCGGGCCGTGCAGCTGTTTTGACCCGTGCGCGTGGCCGTTGCCGTTGCCATTCGACCCGTTCAACTTCATGTCCGAGCCCACAACAATCGTGGCTGCCGCGCCGTCGCCGAATAGCAGAGCAGAAATCAGGTGCGCCATCGACAAGTCGTCGCGCTGCAGCGTGAGCGAGCACAACTCGATAGAAAGCAGCGCAGCCGCTTGATTCTTGTAGCCATGGACGTAGTCTGCCGCGCGCGCAATCCCCGCTGCGCCCGCAACACATCCCAGGCCAAAGATCGGCACGCGCTTGATATTCGGCGAGAGGCCCATGCGGTTCACCAGCCGTGCGTCAATCGATGGCGCGGCAATACCTGTCACAGACGTGACGAAAATCGCGCTCAAATCCTGCGGCTCGAGCCCCGCTCTCGCCAATGCGCGGCACATCGCCTTTTCGCCCAGGTCCAACGCGTGCTTGATCCAGCAGTTGTTCGCCTGGCCCCACGTGGTCATGTTCTCGTAAAAGTCGATGGTCTCGACGGTGAACCGCCCGTCTACCTTCATACTTTCATCGAGCCGGTCGAGAATGTCCGGATTAGGCAAGCGGTCACGCCAGTAATTTTTCAATGCCTCGGTCAACAACTCTTGTTTGTAGTAGCTTTCGGGGAAAGCGCTCGCGACGCTCGCGATTCTCATCAGTTACGCTCCTCTGAAGAATGAACTCTGTTGCGCTCACCGCGTTCAGTGGCGCTCTTCGTTACACACGGACGCGACGTCGGACGAAACTGCTCGCGTCCACACACTCAAATCAGATGCGCTTCGCAACGCGGGCCGTTCACGCGTGCGTTCCGAACCGTATGCTCATACGCTGCAGATAAAGGCGCGCACTCTATCAAACACAAACGCTGCTAATACACCCATCCCGCCGCCGCCGCACACCCGGGCTAACGGTTGGCGACAATACCTTTTCTGTGGCCAAGGTTCAATCTCATTCTTCGGGACACGAGGGTACGGCTCGGGTGACGCTGCCTTGCTGGTTAATTGCTCTGTCGCTTGCACAAACGTTCTCTGAGCCGTTGACATGTGCGCTTGCCTGTCTTAGATTCGAGGAGCAGGTCATTTGGGCGCCGGATAGATCGACTTGGGTGGGTCGCTCTGCAGACCCGGCACCCCGTTCAGCAACGCTTCAGAATAACTTCAGGAACCCTCCAGTCCAACCGAAGTAAACAGGGTCGCTCCGGCGTTCTTCTACCGTTTTCGGCGTGTGGGCGCGTGCATTCGGCTTTGTGACATGCCCGTGCCGGTGGCGAGGTAGCATCGCAACTCACAAACACGCCAGTCGAAGTGCCGGCGTACCCGCAATTCAACCTCGGATCGTCTGCTGACTGCGAACCGCAGTAAGCGTTGGAGGGTGGCCATGAAATTCTCCGTGCGTTTTGCGCAGGTGCGCCCGTATCTCTCTGCCGTAGTTGTTACCGCACTTCTGGCACTCCTGGTGCCGTGTTTGGCCGTCGCACAGGCCGTTTACGGAACTCTCATCGGGATTGTCACGGACACAAGCGGCGCGGCTGTTCCAGGCGCTACCGTCAGTGCCACTAACGTGGGCACGAACTTTGCCCTCACAGCCCAGACCAACGCTTCCGGTGAATACACCCTCTCAAACCTTATCCCGGGCACCTACAAAATTACGATTACCAAGACGGGGTTCAAGACCTGGACGCAGGAGAACGTCCCGCTCGGCGTCGGACGATCCACTACCGTCAACGCCACGGTCGAACTGGGCCAAATCACCGAGAACGTCACGGTGACTTCTTCCCCTCCCACAATCGAAACAGATCGTCCGGGCGTCAGCACCGAAATCACCGCCGCCGATATCGAGCGCCTCCCCGTCCTTAATCGCAACTTCACTTCGTTTGAATTGCTCGTTCCGGGTTCGACCATCAACAATTTCCAGCACGCGCAGACGGAAAATCCGCAGTCCGGCCTCCAAGTCGATACGAATGGCCAGAGTTTCGACACAACTAACTTCCTGCTCGACGGCATGGACAATACCGATCCGGTCCTCGGCATTATCATGATCAATCCGCCGATCGACTCCGTGCAGGAATTCAACTTCACCACTTCGAATTTCAGCGCCGAATTCGCGCAAGCCGGCGGCGGCGTGATTCAGTTGCAAACGAAATCCGGCACAAACGCCCTGCACGGCTCGGCCTTCGAATTCCTTCGCAACGACGTTTTCGAGGCGCGCGATCCCTTCACCCAGACGAACGGCGTCCCGCCGCTGCGGTGGAACCAATTCGGCGGCTCGCTGGGAGGCCCAATACTGAAGACCAAACTTTTCTTTTTTGGAGATTACCAGGGAACGCGCCAGCGGAACGGCGGATCGATACTGACCTTCGTTCCAACGGCGGCTGAACGTGCCGGAGATCTGAGTGCCTTTGGGACTGCGATCTACGATCCAACAACCGGCGCCCCGGATGGCTCCGGCAGAACGCAATTCTCCGATTCTTCTCGCGCCACGGCGTCGAATCCGTCGGGAATCAACATTATTCCTGCCGGCGATATTGTGACTCAAGCCAGTGCGCTCCTGGCCCTGCTGCCCATGCCAAATCTCACGCCCTCCGATCCTTCAGCGCCGAATTACACGGCGAGCGGAGTTCAGATCTACGACACGAATCAGTTCGACGTCCGCGCTGATTTCGACCCCTCCCAAAGCTGGCGTTTCTTCGGCCGTTACAGTTACGGCGGCTATTACGTCAACACCCCCGGCGCATTTCAGACCGAAGGCGGGCCACAGTTCGATGGATTTCAGTTTGAGGGCATTTCCCACGGTTTGAACCAGAACGCGATTGGCGGTGCGACATGGGTCCTCAGTCCCTCATTCGTCGGCGATTTTCGAGCCGGTTACACGCGCTATCGAGTAATGGTTACGGCGCCGGACGAAAGCGCGCAGCTCGCGACGCAGCTCGGCATCCCCGGCTTGAACTTTCCCGACCGCCCCGACACCTGGGGCTTGCCCGATCTGAACATCGGCACAGCAGGCGGCAACAGCACCACTGGCGCATTCCAGACCGGATACGTTTGCAATTGCCCGCTCCACGAAACCGAGCAGGAATACCAGGGCACCACCGACTGGACAAAATATGTCGGCAACCATTCCATTAAATTTGGCGCCGACCTGCGGCGACGCCAGAATCTGCGTCTGCCCAGCGACCAGCATCGAGCCGGCGTCTACAATTTCGAATCGAATGTCACGGCCAGCGCCGTAAACCCCGACTCGGGATTGGCCTTGGCCAGCTTTCTCCTTGGCGATCCCAGCACCTTCAATCGCTTCTCTCAAGTCTCCACGAACCAACAGGACGTCCAGTGGAGCATGTACTACTACATCAGCGACACTTGGCGCGCGACGCATAAGCTCACGCTTACCTATGGTCTGCGTTGGGATACCTGGTTCGCAGACGAGTCCCTGAATCCCGGACAGGGCGGACGTTACGATGTGACCACGAACACTGTCTATATCCCCGGCGTGGGCGGCGTCTCAATGTCGGGCAATGTGAACACGGACTTCAAGAACTTCTCCCCGCGGCTGGGCGTGGCTTACGCGTTCAACGACAAGACCGTTCTCCGCACCGGCTGGGGCCGCAGCTATTTCGAGGGTAACTTTGGCTGGAACTTCAATGATTTGGACGCCGACATCTATCCTTCCATCGTCAGCCAGAACCTCACCGCGTCTTCTTCGTTCTTCCCGGTCGAGTTCACCGCCGGGGCGCCGATCAGCGCGCCGTCTTTCAACACCGCGCCTCCGGTTCCGGTCTTCCCTGCCATCCCGGCCAGCGGCCAATTCCCCCTTCCCGATGGCATCAGCACTCCGAACATTCCAACGGACAATCGAATTCCGTACGTCGATTCCTGGAATCTTACCGTCGAGCGGGAACTCTTCACCAACGCGACGCTAAGCGTCGGCTATGTGGGGAACGTTGGCCGCTATTTGAACGGCGGCTGGAACCTGAACGCTCCGATGCCAGGTCCCGGTACGAA
>JBOGNK010000044.1:0-2328 GCA_050747085.1 Candidatus Acidiferrales bacterium | reverse complement strand
GTTACTCCCACCGGCCTTCATTACCTGCTCATCCACTTCGATATTCCGTGCGTGGATCCTGCGGCATGGCGCTTGCGCGTCGGCGGTAAAGTGAAAAAAGAGATTTCGCTCAGCCTCGACGATCTCCGCAGCCGACCGCGGCGCACTCTGGCCGTTACGTTCGAGTGCGCCGGCAATGGCCGCGCCCGACTTTCGCCCCGGCCAATCAGCCAACCTTGGCTGAACGAAGCTGTCAGTACGGCTGAATGGACAGGAACACCGCTCGCCGATGTGCTAGAGGAAGTCGGCCTCGCGTCCGATGTGCTGGAACTGGTCTTCACCGGCGCTGACCACGGCATCGAAAAAGGCGATGAGCACGATTACGCACGCAGCCTTTCCGTGAATGAAGCGAAACGCCCCGAAGTGTTACTGGTTTATGAAATGGGCGGCCGGCCGCTCGAACCGCAACACGGATTTCCTCTCCGGCTGATCGTCCCTGGCTGGTACGGCATGACGCAAGTGAAGTGGCTGTCGCGAATCGACGCGGTCAGCACTTGTTTCGACGGCTATCAGCAGCGTGTAGCCTACTGGTACAAGCAGAGCGCGGACGATCCCGGCGAGCCGGTTACGCGTATGCGTCCCCGAGCGCTGCTCGTGCCGCCCGGGTTTCCCGATTACCTCACGCGGCGGCGAATTATCGAGCGCGGACGCGTCGCAGTTCACGGCCGCGCCTGGTCGGGCCAGGGGTCGATTTCACGCGTCGAGTTCTGTGCCAATGGCCGCTGGGCGGATGCGGCGCTCGGAAAACCGTCCGGCGCGTTCTCCTGGTCCTCGTGGACTTCCGAGTGGGATGCCACTTCCGGTGAACACATACTTTCCTGTCGCGCCACCGATTCCGCCGGTAACGTTCAGCCCACCGATCAGCCTTGGAACCTGCAGGGCATGGGCAATAACCTCGTCCAGGAAGTCCGCGTCACCGTCCGTTGAGAGCGCGGAGGCCCTGGCGAGCGTCAGAGATGGCTTAGACCGTGTTGTACAATCGCACGGCCCACTCGCCGTTTGGAAGCCGAGGCGAGAGTAAAGGCTGAACAGAAGTTATGAAGCGCGATCTTTCCATGCATCATCATTGTGTAGGCCGGCTTTTCAAAGATGCGAATCATCGCGGGGCCGCTGAATACGAGCTGCAGCAAGAGCAGATCGACTTCTTCCACGAGCATGGATACCTGAGCGGAATCCGCGTTCTGTCGGACGAGCAGGTGGACGCGCTGCGCCAAGAGCTGGCGGGGCTGCTGGATGCGCGAGCTGAAGACAGAGAATTATTTTACGAATACAACCGCAATGAATCGACCGATCCCGATCATGTGCTGTTTCATGCTCTTGGCGCATGGCGCGTTGCACCCGGTTTTCACGACCTGCTGTGGAATCCGGCGTTTACCGTGCCGGCATCGCAATTTCTAGGCGGAGCGGTCCGCTTTTGGCACGACCAGCTCTTCTGCAAACCCGCACATCACGGAGGAGTGGTGGCGTGGCATCAGGATTATTCTTACTGGACGCGAACTCAACCTCTGGCCCATCTGACCTGCTGGATTGGACTGGATGATGCGACGCGCGAGAACGGATGCTTGCAATACATTTCCGGCAGCCATCGCTGGCCCGATCTGCCAATCACCGGGCTGGCAGGAGATATGACGGCGATCGACGCCGTCCTGAATGACGAACAGAAACGTGAGTTTCAACACCCGGTGGCGGTTGAACTGAAAAAAGGCGAGGCGACATTCCATCATCCACGACTGGTGCATGGATCATTTGCGAACCATTCCGACCGTTCACGCCGTGCGACGGTGATTAACGTGATGAAAGATGGCGTCCGCTCTGCGAGCGACGAGCCGCTGTTGCAAGGCATACCGATTATTCGAGCAGGCGAGAAGGTGAACGGCCAGTTCTTCCCGATGTTGTACGAACCTAACGTCTGAACTTGGATTAGCGGGGATTTGAACAAGCGATTCGAGTAGGGGGATTTGAACGGGCGAAGGCAGATCGTCCGAAGCATGCATGCACCGATCCGGGGAAGATCCCACTACGGAATCGCACTCCGAAAAGATCAGGGATTGCTGCCCGCCTAGGGTTTGCCGAAAAATCCCTCATCTTCAGGCGGAGGCAAAATTCCCTCGCGCGAAAATTGATCCCGAATTTGGCGGATCCGGTTGATTTCGTCCTGCACCGTTCCCGCCAGCGTGTCGTACCGCACCAGCACGTCTCCGAGCCACACCGAACGGTGCTCCGTGCGCCATTGCTGCTCGTACATCGCGCGCAGTTGCGTCACCTTTTCGCGGAGATCCTCCATGCGTC
>JBOGNK010000043.1:0-6105 GCA_050747085.1 Candidatus Acidiferrales bacterium | reverse complement strand
CGTATCACGGGCAAACCGGAAGTTTGAGACGGATGGACGTCGTCGAGCTACAATGACCTTGCCCCAAGGGGTGGATTACTCACTAACGGAAAGCGCCCTCATTCCATTTCAGGCTGAACCAACACACCTGCGCAGCATTGAGCGGCGCGGTTTAACAGTCTTTTTCGCTTTGGCCGGTGCTCAGCGGTCCGAATGCGCAGCGCCGTACACCTAGTCTCCTAGGTATATCAGGCGCTCGCCTGATTGACCTTTAGGCCTAATGTCTGAGAGGCTTGGCTACGAATAACGAATACCTGAAGGTCAGCTCTTGAACCCGGAATTCGCTCCACCGATTAGAGACGGGGTCTCCGAGATACGGAACAGCGGCGCTAGTGTCGAGAATCCGATCGACTGCAATACGGATTGGTTTGATCGTTGCCTGGCAGTAGCGCGCGAGGATGTTGAGTTGCTGGTTAGAGGCGAGTCCGGAAGGGCTCAAATCGTACATTTTGAGATCGCCAAGCGGCTCCTCTTCTGCCAGCTAGGCGATCTTGTATTGGCAAGACTTCCGATGCGCGTGGGCCGCCTCTCGCTTTGCGAATCTCAGGTGCGGGACGAAGAATCGCAGCACGACCGGATATTTGCTGAGGTGTTGAGTCGCCCCTTTGATGCGATCCATATCGAATCTGTAAGGCCCGATACACATCTCTGGCATTATTTGCAAAGCAGTCGTTTGATCCAGAATTCTTTCCGTCTCTACAGTCAGCGAGGACTGCTGCCGCACTGGTTGATCCGTCTGGCCGGCTCGTTCAGCGACTACACGAAGCAGTTGTCTGCGAAGACGAGAAAAAACAGGCTCCGGGAAACCAGGTTGCTGCGCAACGTTGGAGACGTGAAACTGATCCGTGTGACCGAGACATCGGAGATCGATGCCTTTCTGGAAGCCGCTTACGTTATTTCCCGAAAAACGCGGCAATTTCAGCAATTCGGATGGAGTGTGGCTGCCCGCGATCGACAGCTCGTAAAAGCGGAGCTTGCGCGATTGGCGCAGCATGGCTGGTTGCGGTGTTACTTCTTGATGTGCGGCAGCGTGCCCTGCTCTTTTATTTTGGGGCAGCAGGCTGGTTCCAGATTTTATCCCGTCGCCGCTGGCGTGGATCCGGGTTGGGAACGTTACAGCGTCGGGACGGTTCTGCTCTGGCTAGCTCTGGAGGACCTTTTTGGACAGAATTCGCCTGAATTTTATGACCTCGGGACTTCGGCTAAGCACAAAGAGTACCTGGCTACCGACAGTTATCTTGAAGCCGACGTGTGGCTGTTTCGCAGGCGACCGTACCCTGCATTGGCGAGCAGCATCTGTCGAGTCTGCGACGTGGCCTCCCGAGTTGGAGGTGCCGCACTTGCGCGCATCGGCTTAAAACGAAAGGTCGCGCATTTTTTGGGGCCGTGTTGATAGGTCAGCTGCAGAATGGCAGCAGCGACATCCCAGCGCCGGTTTTGATGGAAGAAACGGTTCGCCGCTCCCTTCGTAGCGCGAGGATGTCGTTGGCGATTTGCCCTTCGCTTCATAAGCAAGGGTTATGCTACGCAAGTGCCAATGTAACGGGCTCAGGTTTCACCCCAGGACACTTCCCGTCGCATCGTGCGCAGCGCCGCGATTACCTTTCTGTCCGGGCGGCGGCCCCCAACGTTTCAGGGCGTGGCGCGGAGCGCAGCGGACCGCCTGCGGTGGCAACCTAGCCATCCTGTTAATAAGCTGCCTGTTATGTGCAGGTTATCTGTAGTTACGCTTAGACACTTCGACGGAACACCTTCGCCACACCCCGATATCTGGCCAGTATAATTCTATCAACGCAAGATCTGAAAGTGTTTTCCATCAGCCGCGCCTAAAGGTGTGGTTGTGTCAAGAAAACAGGGGACTTAGAGGAGGAGAGGAATGAAGAAATTAGTGTGTATTGTTGTGCTTGTGGCGGCAATGCCTTTCGCTGCCAGCGCCCAACAGGCCCCGGCTGCCGACGCTTCAGTCGGCTACTCGTTTTTCCGGATTGGCGGCTCGGGCGGTTCGAATCAGAACGGCGTAAGCGGCTCCATGGCTTACAACCTGAACAACTGGCTCGGCGTAGCCGCCGACTTCGGCGGCTACCATTCGAGCCCGCAGGGCGTCGGCCTGACCACCGTCACTTACATGTTCGGCCCACGGCTCACGTACCGAACCAATAGCAAACTGAATCCGTTCGCGGAAGTCCTTTTTGGCGGTGGGCACCTGAAGGCCAGCGCAGGGGGTGTCAGCGCAAGCAGCAATCCCTTTGCATATGCCTTTGGTGGCGGCGCCGACTTTAACGTGAGCGAAAACATCTCCTTCCGGCCGCAGGTCGATTACGTCGGCCTGCGTGCGAACGGCTCGACGGAAAACTGCGTGCGCATTTCCGCCGCAGTCGTTTTCCACTTCGGACAGGCCAAGGGAGGTTTCTAAATCCAGCGACGGGGCGGCGTCCGCAGCGCCACGCAATCAGCCTGGCGATTCGCGGACGTCGCACTGCGCTCGGTTCGCGCTTCGTAGCGCTCCATTTCGCCCGACGGTTCCAGGTGTTGCGGCCGCTTCAAGAAGCGATCTGCCTCGGCACGCCCCTCAGTATATGTAACGAAAACCTCCCGCCGTCCCAGTAGGAATTCTGTGCGCCTCAAGGGAATGCTTCGGTTCGGATCTTTGCGACGCGTACCGCGATTGCCTAGGCTGCTGTCTTCCAGTTTGGATCTCGTGTTTACTGTCAACGTCTTGAGCGAATCGTTGGCGTTTCATATTGGGCCGGACGGCACGATCCGGGACATTCAGGCGTATGAGCGGCGAAAACCTGGGCGCTGACAATCGTCTAAGCTACTGAAAACACACACCCTGAGTGCAGCGTGAAACACCCCTCCTTGGCTGAGCTGTTGCTTGTGTACCGTCATAGGGCGGAGCACGGCTTGCACCTGGCCGCACTGAAGATCGAGGTCTGAACGGAGCTTCAGGTGACAAGTTCCGTCGCGCGAGCTGATCAATGGGAGATCAGGGGGGAACGTTTGGTGCCCAGCTTCAGCGAACATGGCGAAACGGCAAGTCGCTGGTTCATTTGGCGGCTCGCGCATCGTGACAGCAATCCGGCCAACGTCGCTGCGAAGCTTTGTCGCGACCTCGCAATCGTCGGGACGATCGCCATTCTCACCTTCCAGGCTGCCGCGCAAGAACGTCAGGTCGATTTGACGAAAGAGAGCATGAAGGACCTGATGAACGTGGAAGTGACCTCCGTATCGAAGCGAGAGCAACGACTTTCGCAGACAGCTTCCGCTGTATTTGTTATCACGCAGGCGGATATTCAGCGATCGGGCGCCACGAATATTCCCGATCTTCTGCGCATGGCTCCCGGACTGAACGTTGCGCAGATCAACGCGAACACCTGGGCCATCACGGCTCGCGGGTTCAACAGCCGGTTTAGCAACGAATTGCTCGTCCTGCTGGATGGCCGAAGCGTCTACACGCCGACATTCGACGGTGTGTTCTGGGACGTACTCGACATACCGCTGGAGGATATCGACAGGATCGAAGTGATTCGAGGGCCTGGAGCGTCGGCTTGGGCAACGAGCGCGGTGAACGGCGTGGTGAACATCATTACGAAGAGGGCGTCAGAAACGCCGCAAAAGTTTGTAGAGGCGCTGGCAGGCAATGTGGACCAGGGGTTCGTGACGGTTCAATACGGCGGCAGCATCGGAAGACGGACCGCTTTTCGAGCGTTCACGAAATCCCTGAACGTGAGCCACTGGCCCAATTCGGCCGGACGCGATGGGGGCGATGGCTGGAATGATTTGCGAACCGGATTTCGAACGGACACAGACATCTCCGCGGCGGACACACTAACACTCGAAGGGGATCTGTACCGAGGCCGCGAGGGTAATCCATCGCTGGATGCCACTTCGGTTGGTTCACCGTCCGTGCCAACTCAATACGAGGTCAATCTTGGAGGCGGTTTTCTACAAGCGGCCTGGAACCATACGTACTCGGCGCGCGGGGGGATCAGCATGCAGGCCTCCTACGACGAATACGAGCGGAACGACTTACTGGGGGAAACGCGGGGCACGTCGGACGTAACGCTGCAGCATCACTTCCGCTGGGGCGATCGGCAGGATCTAGTGTGGGGAGTTGAATACCGATATTCGCAATCGTCAACGGTGGGAAGCCAGTTTGTTGCGCTTGAGCCTTCCGATCTCACGACAAATTTGTTCAGCGGCTTCGTACAAGACGAGATCGCTCTCCTGGCGAACCGCCTGCACCTGACGGTTGGCACGAAACTAGAGCACGACAACTATACGGGCTTCGATGCGCTGCCGACTGCACGATTAGCGTGGACACCCAGCACAAGGCAGACACTCTGGGCAGCTGTTACAAAAGCCGATCGCGCGCCTGCATCGATTGATGAATCACTGCGAGCGAGCCTCGGTGGATTTACGACGCCGAGCGGCCCGGCCGAGCTGGTGTTGACGGGCAATCCGAACGTAAAAACCGAAAGAATGGTTGGATACGAAGCAGGATACCGAACCCCGATCACTGAACAACTGTCGCTGGACTTTGCCGCATATTACAACCGGTATAAGAGCCAAGAAATCACGGAACCCGGAACGCCGTTCTTCGAAGCTGGGCCGCCGCCACACGTCATTATTCCCCTGATTCTCGAAAATCTGATGAACGGTGAAACGCATGGCTTTGAAACGGCGATCCACTGGCGGCCAGCGTCCCGATGGACGCTCAGCTCGGGATACGCGTTCGAGCAGATCCACATGCACCTATTGCCCACGAGTCAGGACACAGATTCCGTTGGGGAGGCAGAGGGAAGCACGCCGGTCAACTCGGCCCAACTGCGATCGCATGTCGAGGTGGCGAAAAGGCTTTCATGGGATACGTCGGCATATTTCGTGGGCCGGCTGACGGACCCGGCGATCGCCTCGTATACGAGGCTCGATACCGGGCTGACGCTGCACTGGAACAAACGGCTGTCGCTTCGTGTGGTTGGACAAAACCTGCTGAAGGACCATCACGACGAATTCGTGGAACCGACGGGGAGTGCTGGAACGACGTTAATTAAGCGCAGCGCATATGGCGAATGGGAATGGAAGTTCTAGCGAGGACGAGGGTGATTTGAAAGAGTGTCGCCAGATGCGAAATGGCGGCGCAAACCGGCACGGCAGCAAGCCGCGAGGGACGCGCGCTTCCAAAAGGGCCCTGCCTTGGTGTGCGGCGATCGCGATCATAACCACATTGCTGTGTCCGGCGGGCGTTCGCAGCCAGCAGCAAGCCGGCGAGTATCAGGTGAAGGCTGCATTCCTATTTAACTTCGGAAAGTTCGTCGAGTGGCCAGAAAGCAGCTTTGGCGAAAAAAACTCGCCATTTTCTATTTGTGTGCTGGGCGAAGACCCGTTCGGCGGAACGCTCGACCATACACTCGAAGGAAAGCAGGTGTTGAATCGTCCCGTGCGGCTTGTGCGAACGACCGACCCGACCGTGGCGCGCCAATGCCAGATCGTGTTTGTAAGCGCGTCGGAAAAGCCGCACCTCTCGACTGTGTTGCGGGCACTGAGCGGTTCAAACGCATTGCTAGTAGGTGAATTACCAGGCTTCGCTGCTGCCGGCGGTGCCATCGAGCTGACAATCGAGGATAGTCACGTCCGCTTCGCCATCAATCCCGAGGCGATTCAGAGAGCGGGGCTGCAAGTGAGCTCACAGTTGCTCGCATTAGCGAAGATCGTTCGAGAAGAGCGGAATGGCGGAAATGGCTGAGATCCTGGGATTCACCGAGCGCTCGATTCGCACGAAGCTGACCTCCATCGTGTTCATCACATGCGGCGCGGCGATCGTCCTTGCGTGCGCGGTATTCGCTGTGTACGACATCGTGACCTTCCAGGCTTCGTTGAAGAAAGAGCTGGCCACGGTTGCTGAAATCACGGGGTCGAACACGAGCGCGGCGCTGTCGTTCGGAGACGCAAACGGCGCAAGAGAAATCCTGGAATCGCTTCGGGCGCAGACGCACATCGTCGAGGCGTGCCTGTACGAACCAAATAGATCGATTCTCGCCCATTATACACGGGACGAATCCAGTC
>JBOGNK010000042.1:0-51650 GCA_050747085.1 Candidatus Acidiferrales bacterium | reverse complement strand
GTCGGGGACATGACCGCAAGTCTGCCCTCTAACTCTTCAAGATAACCGACGAATCGAACCGGAGGGTGCCCCGCGGTTCGGCGCTTTTCCGAACCGTGGGTCCTTTCAGCCAAACCGCAAGCCTCGGTCCGACTCCGTTCTGGTGCCAATAGATATCTATTGACAACATGATAATTGTGTGATATGGTACGCTTGGAGGCGCGTGAATTGACGCTGCGGACGACACACACTCACGAGTTCCAAAATGGGAAAACGCGAGCGCCATCGTCGCGTTCAAAGACACGCACCGGGTACCACCAGAACGCGTTCTAATCTACCGAACGGGGATTAGAAATCGCGTTAAGTCGCTCAAAATAAAGAATCGGAGGTCACTCTCATCACCGGTGAAAGTACTATTTTCCACAGGGTACCTACGGCGTCGTTTCTTTTGCACCCTGGGGTTCTACTCTTCCGGATCGGCTAACTTGGTCGCGCTTCGAGCCCGCGATTTGGTCGACACGCGTGCTAAGCAAGAATCCGGCTAAGTCCATGCGCATCAACAAAGGTCGCAAAATTGGTCGACACACTTTCGTGCTGTTCGTGCCTGGAATTTCCCAGCTCTTCTTGCCGCGCGCAACGTCACCCGGTACACTTTCGTGTTCCGGAAACGACGAGGGACAAGCCACGAGGACTGATTGCGCAGGCCGGTGATCGCAGGCAACTGGAAGATGTACAAGACGCGTGATGAGACTCGCGCCTTCTTCGACGCGTTCAAGCCCCTCGCCAGTGCCACGACGCACTGCGGCATCGTGGTCGCGCCTGCTTTCACCGCCCTCGATGCGGCCGTCAAAGCCGCCCGCGGAACCGCAATCGGAATCGCGGCGCAGAACCTGCACTGGGAGAAAGAGGGCGCCTTTACCGGTGAGATTTCGGCCCGAATGCTGGTCGATGTCGGCTGCAAAGGCGTGATTATCGGCCATTCCGAACGCCGCCAATATTTCGGCGATACCGATGAATCTGTAAATAAGAAGACGCGCGCCGCGCTCGCCGCCGGGCTAAGGCCCATCGTTTGCGTCGGCGAAACGCTGGCTGAACGGGAAGGGAATCAGACGCAGGCCGTGCTAAAACGTCAGTTCGAGGGCGGAATGGCCGCGTTGACCGCAGCCGACTTCTCGCGTATCCTTGTCGCCTACGAGCCTGTGTGGGCTATCGGAACCGGACGCACGGCCACTCCCGAAATTGCCGCGGAATCGCACCGGTATATTCGGGAACTGGCGGCGCAGCGGTTCGGGGCTGAGCAGGCGTCCGCAGTGCGAATCCTATACGGCGGCAGCGTCAAGCCCGACAATATAAAGGGATTGATGGCGCAGGCCGAGATTGATGGCGCGCTCGTGGGCGGCGCGAGCTTGGACGCGAAATCGTTCGCATCCATCGTGAATTATCGGTGATGCAACGCCTGGCGTGATTTCGAGCCCGGCCTGAGATACCAAAAGAATCGAGGAACTGGAAATGCCGGGATGGGCAAAGTGGGGACTGGCGGTCGCTGTCGCGTGCGCCTTAGTTTACTTGTGATGGCACGTCAGCTATGTGCTGGTGACGCTTCATATCCTGGTGTGCTTCATCCTGATTGTCGTCATCATGCTGCAGAGCGGCAGCGCCGCTGATTTGGCGGGTGCTTTTGGTGGCGCCGGTAGCCAGACTGCTTTTGGTCCGCGCAGCGCGACCACTTTTCTTTCTCGCGCGACCACCTGGTGCGCGATCGTCTTCATGATGAGTTCGCTCGCGTTGTCGCTGAGGCGTGCGCCAGTCGGAGCGCTGGAGCAAGGGCAAGGCTCGATCTTAGAACAGACAAAGCAGTCGGCCCCCGCACCGGCCAAACCCAATGTACGGATTCCGTTGCAGAAACCAGCGCCGCCGCCGGCCCAACCGCAGCAAAAGCCGCCGCAGAAGTAGTCAGACATGGGAGCGACTGGAACTGCGCTTTATCCATTCGTTCCGTCAGGCCCGGATTTTGCGAAATCATTGCAGTTTTTCGCCGCTCTTGGGTTTCAGGCAGATTGGAACCAGAACGGCCTGGCAGCGTTGAGATTTGGCGAGGCTTTCTTTCTTCTGCAAGACATCGACGTTCCGGAATGGCAGAAGAACCAGATGATCGTGCTTGAGGTGGCGGACCTCGACGCATATTGGGCGGAACTAAAGTCGAAAGATCTGCCGAACTTGTTCGAGGGAGTTAAGGTCCGGCCGCCGACCGATTTTGCCTGGGGCCGGGAGATCCACATTATCGATCCAGGCGGAGTCTGCTGGCATATCCGAGGCAAGGGCTGAAGACCGGCGTCACGGCCAAGCTTGAAAAGCTTTGAATGAAGGGTTACGCGGCAGCGACATTTAACGACTGGTTTGACATTCGATTCGTTCGGCGTTTACGATTACCTCGGCGCGGTCGTGGCGGAACTGGCAGACGCACCAGCTTGAGGGGCTGGCGGTAGCAATACCGTGGTGGTTCGAATCCACTCGACCGCACCAATTACATGTCAGGGTTTGAATCATCAAACCCTGAAACCCTACCTTCCCATCCATTCCTTTCTCATCCGTTCGAAAACTTTCTGCATCGAGCGTGTAGCATCTGCGGGCAGCCCTGACTGAACTTAGCGTCGCTTGCGATGCGTCGGTGCCCGGAACTATGCCAAAATGCGTTTGTCCGCGGTGGTGCGGACGGCAAATAGGCTTCCACGCAATAAAAGGCGATTCAGGAATGACGAAGCGTGTTCGACGAGATGTTGGGATCGACGCGTGCAAGGGGCTCGGCGGAAGGGTGAGAAATTCGCTCCCCCGTGGAAGCGCCGCTCCGGCAGCGATGTTTGCGGTCGCGCTGACGGTTCTGGTGGGCGCCTCAGTGTATTTATTTGTGTGGGGGAAATGGAATCCACCGGCTGCGATTACGTTTGTTGCCAACGAGATCGACGCGCAGTATCGGCTCACTTTGGTCGTAACGGGAACGGTTTTTATTCTCGCGCAACTGGCATTGGCGTTCGCGATCGTGCGGTATCGCGACCGCGGCGACGATGCGCACTACTCGCATGGAAACACAAAACTCGAATTCGTTTGGACATTTGCCACCACGGTAGTCTTCCTCGGGCTGGGTTTGCTTGGTTACAAGGCGTGGGGAGCGCGGAGGCTTACGCCGGCTGCGCCCAACGCAGTTCGAATCGAGGTTACCACCGCTCAGTTTGTCTATTACTTCCGTTATCCGGGGCCGGACGGTAAGTTCGGGACCACGAATCCCAAGCTGATCAGTCCGGCAACGGGTAATCCGCTGGGAATCGTTTCAAGCGATCCGGCCGGGCGCGACGATGTCGTCGTGCCGACACTCACAGTTCCCGCCAATCGTGAGATCGAGCTTCTGGTCCGCTCGCAGGACGTGATCCACAGCTTCTTCGTTCGCGAGTTGCGTTTACAGCAGGATTCCGTTCCGGGAATGACTGTCCCGTTGCACTTCACGCCAGAAAAAATCGGCCGATACGATATTGTTTGCACGCAATTGTGCGGGCTGGGACATCATCGGATGCACAGTTACTTGAATGTCGTCAGCAAATCGGATTACGAGAAATTCTTGAACCAGCAGGAGCGATTGCTCCAGCAGACGAGCAGTCAATGAGCTTCATCGTACAGCGCGGAGTCGCCGCGTGAGCGCGCAAGCCGAAGTGTCCGCGCGCACTCAGGCTGCACGCCTGCAAGCCGCCGCTGGCGGGCCCACCGGTTTCGTTCGCAAGTACATCTTCAGCACAGACCACAAGGTGATCGGCATTCAGTACTATTTGCTGGCCCTCGCCGCCGTTATCGCCGGGATTATTCTCTCCGTCTTCATGCGTCTGCACCTCGCATGGCCCGGGTTGCAACTTTTCGGCGGCACGGTGAAGCCGGAGACGTACGAGGCCCTGCTGACGATGCATGGGACTCTGATGGTTTTCTTCGTCCTTACGACGGCGCCCCAGGGCGGATTCGGAAATTATTTTCTGCCGATTCAGGTTGGCGCTCCGGAAATGGCGTTTCCACGGCTCAATATGATGTCGTTCTGGATTACGCTTCTGGCGTTCGCCTGCATGATTTCCACGTTTTTCGTTCCGGGAGGCGCGCCGCTGAGCGGATGGACCGCATATGCGCCGTTGAGTTCGCTCGGGCAGGTAACGGGGCCTGGTGAGGGCCTCGGACAGACGATGTGGCTCGTCAGCATAGGCTTGTTCTGCATTGCGACGTTGTTAGGAGCGCTCAACTTTATTTCGACAACGATCGACATGCGCGCTCCGGGAATGACGCTGTTGCGGATGCCGTTGACGGTCTGGGCTTGGTTTGTGACCGCCGTTCTATCCCTGCTGTCCTTCGCCGTCCTGTTAGCGGCTGCGATCATGCTGCTGCTCGATCGGCTGGCGGGCACGAGTTTCTTCGTTCCGGCTGGAATTGTCGTCAGCGGCAAACTGCAAGCTCACAGTGGCGGATCGCCGCTCTTGTGGCAGCACCTGTTCTGGTTTTTTGGGCACCCGGAGGTGTACATCACGATCCTGCCGGCTATGGGTGTGACGTCGCATGTACTGTCGACGTTTTCCCGCAAGCCTGTCTTTGGTTACCGCGCAATGGTGTGGGCCACTTGCGCCATCGGTGTGCTCGGATTTTTGCTGTGGGGCCACCACATGTTTGTCAGCGGGATGAGCCCATACTCGGCGTTCGCGTTTTCAATGGCGACACTGGCGATCGGAGTGCCGTCGGCGATCAAGACGTTCAACTGGCTGGGAACGCTGTGGGGTGGAAAGATTCAGTTCACGACGGCAATGCTGTTCGCGCTCGGCTTCGTATCCGTGTTTGTGACTGGCGGCCTTTCGGGATTGTTCTTGGCCCAACCCGCAGTTGATAGCTTGCTGCACGGGACGTACTACGTCGTTGCGCATTTTCATCTGGTGATGAGTATGGCGGCAATATTTGGGATTTTCGCAGCGACATATCTGTGGTTTCCGAAAATGTCCGGGCGAATGATGAACGAGACGCTCGGCAAAGTGCATTTCTGGTTCACGTTCGTGGGTGCATATCTGATTTTCGTTCCGATGCACTTCGTGGGCCTGGCGGGCGGGGTACGGCGGTACGCGGATTTCACGGCGGTGCCATATTTATGGAGCTTGCAGCCTCTGCAAAGGTTCATAACGTGGGCGGCGCTGGTGACGGCGTGTGCGCAGCTTTTGTTCCTGTGGAATTTGTTTTGGAGCTTGCGCCACGGCGAAAAGGCCGCGAGGAATCCCTGGCGAGCGACGACACTCGAGTGGATCACAAGCTCTCCACCTCCCCATGACAATTTTGCAGGAGAATATCCGCGCGTCCATCGAGGGCCCTATGAGTTCAGCGTCCCAGGCGCGAGGGAAGATTTCGTAATGCAGAGCGAGGGCGACAATGTCTGACCACCCGCGAACCTCGCGCTGGGATTCCCTCGGCAACAATGCTGGCGACGGCGCGTACCTGCCCGAAGCCAGCGGTTTCGTCCCGCAACGCACCTACGTTACCGGCATGATGATGGCCCTCGGCGGAATCCTGATGTTCTTTATGGCATTGGTCAGCGCGTACGTCGTCCGCAAGGGAATGCCGAATAGCGGCTGGATCGCGATGCCGGATCTGCCCGGAATTTTATGGCTGAACACATGCGTTCTCGTCGCAAGCAGCGTTGCGCTAGCGTTCGCGCGCGCACGTTTTCGCGCTGAGGACGAGCCAGGGTTCCGGCGATGGTGGATTGTCGCAACGGCCCTCGGAATCTGCTTCCTGGCGGGACAGATCGTTGCCTGGAGGGAACTGGTCGAACGGGGCGTTTATCTGGCAACGAACGCGAGCAGCAGCTTTTTTTACCTCTTCACCGCTGCGCACGCACTGCACCTCGCCGGCGGAATTGTGGCATTGCTATGGGTTCTGATGCGCCCGACACGACGGCTGACGCTGGGAACGGCGACCGAAGTTGCCTCAATGTACTGGCACTTTATGGACGGGATCTGGCTGTTCCTATTCATGGTGCTGCTGATAGAGCGATGAAAGCGACCAGTCACGCGCGCGGGTTGACGAATGCGAGGACTGTCTTAGCGAACGCAAGCCGCCGCAAGGCGAAACAGGTCTGGGCCGTCGGCACGCTCGCAACAATCAAGCTTATTCTGGGACCCACTTCTGCCGAGGCAGCCGCTTCGTTCATCCACTATCAACATGCGGTCGCCGCACACGGGCAGGCCAATGCAACGCTTCGCCACGGCATTCTCATTCTTGCCGTGCCAACCTTGGTGCTGTTCGCTCTGATCGCTGGGATCGTATATAAGCGGCGCAACGTCTCGCGATAGCAAGACGCTGCGCCGGCCGGCTATGCCATCTCACTCCCGTCACGAACCGCGTGCTCGTTCGCCCTGCGCTACTGGTTTGGCAGCGCCGGCAAGTGCGGGTGGTGATCGGGATACGGCGGTTTCGGATACTGCGGCAGCGGATGTTCCTTCAGCTGTTCGAGGGCTACGGCAACCGCCTTTTCGAGTTGCGGGTCGTGGCCCTCGCGGATCAGCTTCGGGTCCTGCCAAACCTCAACGTCCGGCGGAATACCATGGTTTTCCACTTCCCAGTGTCCGTTCAGGCCGGAAATAGCGGTTCGTGGCGCCGTAACTGTTCCGCCGTCCATCAGCACAGGATAACCGCCAATACCCACGAGGCCGCCCCACGTGCGCACACCTACCAGTGTGCCGACGCCTTCCTTGCGGAAAAGCCACGGCATGGCATCGCCGCCTGAACCAGCAAACTGGTTGATGACCATAACCTTTGGCCCATAAATCGCCATTGTCGGGTCCATCATCCGCCGGCCGTCGCGCGGAAAGATCAGCGCCTCGGGCTTGCGATTCAGGTAATCGATGATGTAGTCGGCGATCTGTCCACCATGGTTGAAGCGTTCGTCGAGGATCGCTCCTTCTTTGCCGACTTGCGCGAAGAAGTACCGGTTGAAGCTGGTGTAACCGCCGCCCCCCGTGTCCGGCAGATAGACGTAAGCGAGCTTGCCGCCGCTCAACTTATCGACTAGACGCCGATTGCTTTCGATCCAGTCAAGATGCCGCAGGCCTTCCTCGTTGGGAATCGGAACCACGGTGACTTCGCGCGAGCCGGTATTGTCTGGATTCGGGCCGACGCGAATCACTGTCTGTTTGCCGGCGGTTTCCTGAAATGCCTGATAGATGTTTTCGGATGAAGTCAGTTCGCGGCCGTCGACGGCGAGTAGATACTCGCCTACTTTCACGTTGATGCCCGGCTCGGTGAGCGGCGCTTTGAGCTGAGGATTCCAGTTTTCGCCGCTGTAGACTTTTGCGAAGCGATAGCGCCCGTTCTCGACCGTATAGTCCGCTCCAAGAAGGCCTACGCTAACCTTTGGAGTATCCGGCTCCGCACCGCCGCGGATGAACATGTGCCCAACGGACATGTAGCTGAGCATCTCGCGAAATAGAAAATTCAGGTCGGCGCGGCTGGCAAGGCCGGGAAGATATGCGGCGAATTCCTTCTGCGCGGCCGCAATATCGTATCCGTGATAATGCGGGTCGTAGAAAAAGTCGCGCTCGATGCGCCAGACTTCATGGTACATCTGGTTCCATTCCTCGCGCGGCACGACGCGAACTTCCATCTCGTCCGTCTTGAGCATGCCTTTTCCGGGCTGAACCGGATGCGAAGCATCTGCGATGAACCAGTGTCGCGCCTGCGTGTACAAGATCTTCTCGCCGTTCGAAGAAACGGTGAACCCTTGAACGCCGCTCGCGATGTTCTCCACTTTGCGCGACTTCAAGTCGAATTTCTTGATGCTGAGCTGCGGCGGACCGAACGAAACGGAAACAACCGGGCCCTCCGAAAAATAGATTTCTCCCTCTTTCCCGGCATATAGGTCCTGGTATCCTGCCGCGGGAATTGGAAGCGCCAGTATTCGCTGCAGAATGCCCTCGAAATCGATTTCGACCTTGGGCGGCTCTTTCGATTTATCGGAGGCTTTCTCACCGGATTTCTGCGACTCCCCTGCTTTCGCAGCGGCAGCCTGGTCGGAAGAACCGGCGGACGCTTTCTCATCATCGCTCTCCGGCGGAATGGGGGAAGGCAAATCCTTCCGGAGGACGGCGACATAGACGCTGCTCGTCACAGGGTGCTCATCGCTCGTCATGTCGAGTCCTGCCGCACTCAGCCCTGTGTTCGTGCTGGCAAGAAAATAGAGATATTTGCCGCCCTTGTCGAACTTCGGATTGCTGCAATTGCTCATGCCATCGGTGATCTGCGTCGTTTGCTTGGTGGCAAGCGAATAGACGAATACCGCTTGCATGTAATTTGAGAGTCGTTTTGTATAGGTGATCCACTGGCTGTCTGGCGACCACGATTCGCTAAGCTCGTTTCCGAATCCCTCGTATTGTGCCGTGTCGATCTTTACGGGCGTCGGATGATCGATATCGACATACCAGAAGTTGAGGAATTTGTCCGCGTATGCAATTTTCTTGCTGTCGGGCGACCATACCGGACTGTAGTAGAACGCGGGCTTTCCCAGATCGATGACCTTCGCCGGTTCCAGGCCCTTCTGGTCGCGGATATGGAGTTCGTACTCGCCGGACGCGTCGGAGAAATAAGAAATCCAGCGCCCGTCGGGCGACCATGCGGGTTCGCGTTCGGCAGCGCCTGCCGTATTGGTGATATCCCGAATGTCGCCTTTGTCGGCTGGCACAGTAAAGATTTCACCGTGCGTTTCAAAGACGGCGCGCTGCCCGGTCGGTGAGATGTCTGCATTCTGGATATGATCCGCGACCTTCACCCAGCGCGGAAACAATTGAGGCATGTCTGCGGAGACAGTGACGTGCACTTCGCGATCGGCGTGCGACTTCACGTCGTAGAGATGAAGCACGCCGAACTGCGAATACACGATGGCGCCGGGTCCAGCGGATGCGGACGTGATATCGAACCCGTGATTGTCGATCGCGCGTGTGACTTTCTGTGAGTCGGTATCGTAGGCGAACAGAGTGCGCGCGCCGTCGCGGTCCGACAGGAAATAAACGGTCTTGCCCACCCACATAGGATCGCCGTCATTTGAATTTTCGCGTGGAACCTTCACAACGCTGGAATCGGCAAGATTCGCAATCCACACGGGCGTCGTCTGGCCGCCGCGATAGCCTTTCCAGTCGGGCTCCCACTGAAAAACGGGAACGTAGGCCATGTGGGTTCCGTCGGGAGAGTAGGATCCGTCCTCGGCCATTCCCAGGGGCAGCTGCGCCGCAAGGCCGCCTGTCACCGGCACTGTAAACAGATGGTGCGGATCGTTGTCGCTCGTGCGCGATGATTGAAACAGGACGCTCTTGCCGTCCGGAGTCCACCCGACTGCAATGTCGGGGCCTGGATGGTACGTGAGCCGGCGCGGCTCGCCCCCCGTAGAAGGTACGACGTACACGTCGACGTTGCCGTCATAATTGCCGCTGAATGCCACCATTGATCCGTCTGGCGAGAAGATCGGGCCCGTCTCCAGGTCGGTTCCTGTGACAAGGCGGTGCGCATCGCCGCCTTCGCGTGGCACGGTCCAAATATCGCCTCCATAGACGAACGCGATTTGGGTCTTGCTCAAAGTAGGAGTCTGGAGCAACAGCAGTTTCCGTTCGCCCGACGCGTTTCGAGCCCCCGCAAATAGAGGCGAAACTTGAATCGTCGCGAAAACGGCGAAGATGATCAGCGGCAACTTCACAAGCATCGACTTCATAGCTGGGTTCCTCCGCTTTGTCGCGCCATGGATCGCGCGTTAACGCATTCGTACTGATACGCCTTCCGTGCACGCCCCGATCGGTCGCCTAGTATATGACTTTTGAGCAAATTTGACGCGAAAACGTTTATTCGCCGCGCCTTTCACGGATGGCCGTGTCGAGGAAGCTAAACGAAAGAGATCTTTAGGGCGATCGCGTAGGCCAACGGACGTTGTAGCGGCAGGGTCACCCTCAGGCCCGCAGTTTCCTGCGCCCACTTCAGTGCAGCCGGCGCGCCGAGCAGTTCAACATGTGTAATTTTCGAGGGCGATTGCGTACTGTGCGTGCCCAGTGCGCGCACCACTATGTCGGATTCGGGCCAACCCATAACGAACACGTAAAGCGCACCAGCCTTGGTCGTGAATCGAATGTCTTCCGCGGTGAGCGGCTTACGCCTGGCTTCATCAAATCCGCCGCCAGGCTTTGCCAATGCCACGCTTGGACCCTCGCCGTAAATCTTCCAGGGTCGCGTGCCATGAATGGCTTCGCTGTTGATCGTCATCCAGTCGGTGATGGCCGCGAGAATCTTCATTTCGTCGGGATCAAGTTGGCCATTGTTGGGCAAGGGGAAGTTCAACAATAAGTTCCCGTTTTGGCTCACGATGTCCACGAGCATATCTATGACCGTCTTCGGCGTCTTGTAACCGTGCCTCTCGTAAAGGGGCAGGCTGTAGTGCCAATCGCCCACACACGTGTCGGTCTGCCAGTGCACAGGCCGGATCATATTGGGCAGGCCGCGCTCATAGTCCAGGACGCAGGTGCCGATCGCGGAGTCCTCCGGACGCTTGCTGGTATAGACAGCCTGCGTCTGGCCTCCATGCAATCTCGCGTTCAAATTGTAGAGGTTGGCGACGACGCTGCAGCCGTAGTTCTCGAACGGCATCGGTCCGTCGGTGTAAAGGATGTCAGGCTGATAATGGTCGACCAAGTCCTGGATTCGAAGAAACCAATCGCGTTTCCACGCATCGGGGATGCCGAGATCGTTCCAGCCAAATTCGTCCGAGGTCTTATCCTTCGACCACTGCTCGCACCCGATATCGTGATACAGGTCCGCATATGCCGGATTCCGCCCATCATAAGGAACGCCGGCGAGCGCGCCAGCCTGATCGCTGCCATGGCTCACCGCAAACCACTTGTAGCTGATCCAGAGGTGCTCGCTCACGCCGAATTTCAGCCCATGCTTCAGCGCGGCGGCGCGCCACGACCCCACGACATCGCGATGCGGTCCCACCTTCACTGCATTCCATCGCGTGTGTTTAGAATCCCACAGATCGAAATTATCGTGGTGGACGCCCATGCTCATGAAGTATTTCGCTCCGGCCCGCTTGTAGAGTTGGATCAAGTGGTCGGGCTCCCAATCAGCGGCTTTCCATGGTGGACACAAATCTTTGTAACCGATTTTCGACGGGTGCCCGTAGTGCGCGACATGATAGTCGTACTGGCTGCTGCCCTGAATGTACATGTTGCGCGCGTACCAATCTCCCTGCTCAACTCCCGATTGCGGTCCCCAGTGCGCCCAGATGCCAAACTTGGCGTCCTCGTACCAGGCGGGGATTTCGTATTTCTGCAGAGATTCACGCGTGCCTTTAAACGGGCCCTTGTGGATAGGAAGGTCCTCTGCAGGAGAGAAGTGCCGGCTGAACGCCAGTGCTGGCGGGAGAGATGCCAGCGTTTTCAGCAGAGAGCGTCGAGTAATTGGCAGCTTGCTTCTCCTCGTGTCAGCAGAAGCTATCGAGCGTGCAGAGCTTCAGAATGGCGACGAACTGTCCCGGTATGAAGGCGTCATGCCGATGCAATCGCCCAACTCCCGAACGACTATTGCCCGGATTTCTTGTGAAGGTCGAGACAGACCGAAACGGCCGTGTTCGGATTGATCGCGCCTTCATCGAAATCGATGTGCTGAATTTTTCCTTGCTGATCGATAACGAACGTGGTGCGTCGGGCCCAGTCGTACTGTCCGCCTCCAACTTTGTACGGCTTTAGAATTCCGTAGGCAGTCAGAGCCGTGCGGTTCATGTCGCTCAGCAGCGGGAATGTGACTCCGATTTGTTTGGCAAAAGCGGCATTGGCGGCAGGACTGTCGATGCTGATTCCGAAAACAGCGGTGTTGCTGGATTGAAGCTTGGCCAAATCAGCCTGAATGGCCTGGAGTTCTTTCGTTCAACCACCCGTGAAGGCGAGAACGTAGAAAGCAAGCATCACGTTTTGCTTGCCTCGGTAATCACTCAACTTGACGGGCTTCCATTGGTCGCTGACCAGCGTGAAGTCGGGCGCCATGTCGCCAACCTTGAGGGTCGTCGTCGCCATGGTTGCTGATTCCTGTGCGAATGCCGTCGACGGTGTGGCAAACGGCACGAAGAGCAAACCCGCAAGTGCGGCGACAGTCATTGTGCTTCGCTTCATATCTCCTCCGGTCTGTTCAGGCGGACGCCCTCGGAACGGAACGCGATTATAACTCCCGCGGCGGCAATGCTAGAACAGAAAAGCGATGCGGGCTAAGCCGCTCGAGGCGTCCCCTCACTGCAAAGTCAGGGTTGTGCCCGCCGTTTGAGAAGGTCGCGAAGGTGGTCGATCGGAATGGCGGGCGCGACGTGACCGTCTCGACCGCGAACAGTCGTAGCGCGGAGAAGGGAATTGTCGATCGCCTCTTCCGTGGCGTCGAGCACAGCTTCAAACAGCGGCGAGAGCGAATCTTCGCTAAGTCTTTCAAGCGGCGGCAACGTGCGCGCATTCGCGGAGATGCGATTCACGGTCGAAAACGCGATCACGAAATCACCGCTGCCGTTGCTGCCGGTCGCCCCTGCGCGAGCCATGCCGAAAATCGCCCGTTTGGCGAGGCGATGAAGCTGCCGCGACGTGAGCGGCGCATCGGTTGCTACGATAATCATGCATGAGCCATCCGCGCGATTGCCCATGAAGTCGCTGGGTTGCAAATATCTCCACACTGGAACGCCCGCGATTGTCAGCCTGCCTCCGAAGTTCGTTTGCACCAGAACGCCCATCGTGTATCCGCCTGCTTCTGCGGGCAAGCGACGCGAACTTGTCCCAATCCCGCCTTTCCATCCGAAGGCTATCGTTCCTGCACCCGCGCCGACCGATCCTTCGTCGACCGGACCGCCTCGGGCGTTCGAAATCGCCTGCCGGACGTCATCAGCAGATACGTGACGTCCACGAATGTCGTTCAACCAGCCATCATTGGTCTCGCCCACCACTGGATTGATCGAGCGCACATCTTCATTGCCGGCAAGCCCCAATTCCCATGATGCGAGCGCTGCTGCGGCATCCCACACGCTCAACGTATTCGTCAGGATAATCGGCGTTTCAATCTGGCCAAGTTCGTTCACCTGGGTCGAGCCCACCAACTTTCCAAAAGCATTCGACACATAAACGCTCGCCGCGACTTTGTCCTGAAACATATTGCCTGCGTGCGGAAGTATTGCGGTAACGCCCGTTCGGACGTTCTCGCCACGAACAATCGTCAGTTGACCCACTTCGACGCCGGCGACGTCCGTGATCGCGTTCAGCGGTCCAGGCGAATACGTGCCGATGTCAATGCCGAGATCGCGTGCGCGCGGGCGAGTCTCCTGCGAATATCCCGTTTGAGAAGAAGTCGAAGCGTAAAACATAGCGGCCAAGAAGACCCCAATGGCGATTCGAGGCACGGTCGACACGCACGCATTCTAGTTCAAATTGCCGGCCTGAGCGAATCAAGGCGCTAGCGCGGCAGATCGCAGCAGTAGTTTGGGCGGACTCTTTCGAATGGTTAGGACGGCCGACACGACTCCTCAGCCGCCCAATTTGGCGCGCGGGCTGCTATACGTGTTCGAGTTGCGTCAACCGGAACGGATCGCCGATTTTGTCGTGGAGATCTAGCCAAACACGATCGGGGATTGAAAAGAAAACCTCGACGACCTTGGGGTCAAATTGCCTGCCGGAAAACTTCTGGACTTCATCGCGCACGGCCGAAATTGGCATAGCTTTGCGATAGGGCCTATCCGAGATCATGGCGTCGAGCGTGTCCGCTATTGCGAAAATCCTGGCGCCCAGGGGGATCTGCTCGCCCTTCAATCCGCGCGGATAGCCGGAACCGTCGTAGCACTCCTGGTGCGAGAGCACGATTTCAGCGGCCTCCTTCAAGAACGGAATGCGTTCCAGAACGGCGTAGCCGATCTCACAGTGCCTACGCATGATCTCCCGTTCTTCTGAAGTCAGTGGGCCCGGCTTGCGAAGGATGTGGTCCGGAATTCCCATCTTCCCGATATCGTGCAGGAACGCGCCGCGAGCGATATGCCGCAGCAGGCTCTTGTCAACCGCCATTTTGCGCGCCATCGTGATCGTAAACGCCGTGACGCGTTGGCAATGGCCCTCGGTTTCCGCATCCTTAGCGTCCAGCGCACCGCCCAGGGCCTCGAGGGTATAGTCATACGACTGCTCAAGATCCTGAATCGCCACCGAAAGCTGCCGCGTCCGCTCACTCACCAGGTTTTCAAGTTCGGTCTGATACATCCGATTTTCGATCACCAGGCGACGGTGTTCCAGTGCGCGCCGCACGCTCAGGTGGAGTTGGTCCTTTTCAAATGGCTTCAGAATGTAGTCGTACGCGCCTGCTCGAATCGCTTCGAGCGCGATCGAAATGTCGTGCATCGCCGTCACCATGATCACGGGCACGTCGAGATCGAGCGACCGCAGTTGCGACAGCAGCTTCAGCCCATCCATCTCGGGCATCACGATATCGCTCAAGACGAGATCGAATGTATCCTTGCCGAACGTCTCCAGAGCGATCCTGCCGTTCGAACAAGGCGTGCACCGATACCCTTGGGCCTCCAGAAGCGTCGAAACGACCTCTCGGATGGCTTCCTCATCATCAACTACTAGTACCCTCTCTTTTTCAGTCATGGGCTGTCCGTGGCTGGTCTGGTCCTGTACGAACCCGCATTATAAAGCCAGGCACACGCACCAGGCAGGCCTGTTGCCCTAAGTTGCACTGACATGTTACGGTTCCGGTAGCTTCCCGAAGGCTAAGTTGTTCATAAAGCGATACTGACCGAAGCATAAGATTCCGGTGTTTTTCAGCGCGTGATGCTCTCGTTCTCCAACCCGGGGTTTCTCGCGGCAGCATTTCTGAACTGCTCTGCCGCCCTCGTTCTTCTGATTTTGTACGTCCTGCTGGCCGCGGGGTTCCCGGCGCGTTTCTTCCGTTGGTGGCTTTGCGGGTGGATGTTCTATATCTTCGCGGCAGCTCTCCAATTCTCTCGCTTTTGGAACGGGGCGGCGGGAATAGGCGCGATCGGAGCGGCATCCTCCGTTCTTGCGGCTGCGTTCTTCTTCGCGGCGGTTGTGGAGTGTCGCGGCGAAGGGACACGCCTTCGTTATCTGTGGCCCTTGGGCCTCCTGGCGCCGCTATTTTTTGCTCTCGTGGCCGGACGTTCGCTGAGTACCGCTCTATGGTGTGAATCGATTGCCGAAAGCGCGCTGCTGATCGGTGCCGGAACAGTGCTCTGGCGTTGGCAAACCTCCCAGCGCCGAGGCCTTGGCTGGAAGTTGCTTGCGGGCTCAATGCTGGTCTGCGGTCTCCATGGAGTCGACAAGGCAGCTTGGGGCTATCAAAGCTTTGCGCTCATTCGATTCTCGACCCATACCATAATTGGCATCACGCTGGGTGTAGCTATGGCCGTTGTTGTCCTCGAAGCGGCTCGGGCGCGCACGGAAGACTTGAACGAGAAGCTGAAGGGCTTGGCCCTGATTACGGCTGAAGCCACGCAGTCGCTGCGGGTCAGCGAGACTCTCGACGCCGTCGTGCACCAGTTGATGAAGAGCGTGAGTGCGACGCATGGAGCCGTTTTCGTTTGCCAGGAGGGTGCAGGGTCGATTTCGCTCGCGCTCACCGCCTCCGCGGGTTTCGGGGCCAATTTTCTCTCCGCAAATGCTCGCGTGGATGCTTCGGAAGAATGGGTGCGCCAGGCACTTGAGAAGAGTCCGCAAATCGTCTCACGCCGCGTTTTTGGAACGGCAAAACTCCCGCATTGGTTGCAAAGCGAAGACTTGGCAGCCGCGGTTCTGGTCTCGATCGGCCTGAAGGGCAAACCACTCGGGTTACTGTGCATTGGGTCTCCGAAAGCCAGCGGCTTCGACGGAGACGAAGTCGAGTTTCTGGCGAACGTTGCCGATCTGCTCGGGCTCGCGCTGTGGAATGCTTCTCTGATGGAAGAAGCCGGCATTTCGCGCCGGCAATGGCTCGACACTTTCAATTCAATCGATGACCTGATCTTCGTGCACACGACCGATGGTCACATTCTCCGCGCGAATCGAGCGCTGGCCTGGCATTTCGGCCTCGATCCAGACCTGGTGGAAGGCCAAGTCTTGCGCGAACTCCTGAAATCAGGCACAGCTCGCTGGAATGTTTGCCCATACTGCGAAGGCGCCGCCGGCAAGCCGGAGCAGATCGACCCAAGTTTTGGTGGCCATTTTCTCGTCACCACGTCGGGGTTCTGCGATTCGGAGGGCAATGTCCGCGGCACGATCCACGTGCTGAAGGACTTCACAGAGCGCCGCCAGGCCGAGAACAAGTACCGCACGCTGTTTGAAAAGGTCCAGGAAGGAATCTTCATCGCCACGCCTTCGGGGCGATTCATCGATTTTAATGACGCTTTCATGCGCATGCTCCGGTACGAGAACCGGGAGGAGTTGCTTCGCGCCGACATACCTTCGGACCTTTATATCGATCCCAGTGAGCGTCAGAAACTTCAGAGATTGTTGAATGAGTACGGGGAGGTGGCGGATTTCGAGTTTCAATTCCGCCGCCGCGACGGCGAAATCCGAGTCGCTCGCGAGTCCAGCTTTGTCACGCGCGATGAATCGGGAGCTGTTGCCGCTTATCAGGGATTCATTCTGGATGTTACCGAGCAGAAGATTGCTGAAACGGAAATTCGTCGACGCAATCGCGAACTGCTCGCACTCAACGCCATCGCTGATGTGCTGGCTCAGGCCGACAACCTCCAGGATGCGCTCAGCCGCGCGGTAGCAAAGGTCGCCGAACTCTTCTCGGCGGATGTCGCCGGCGTCTATTTCTTGGAGGAGCCGGCTGCAACTTTGAAACCCGCCGCGAACTTCGGCTGCGTAACGGAGTACGCGCGGACGATGGGCTTCGCGCAGATACCGCGCTCGCTGCTTCAGCAGGTCAGCCAGACGCACGCTACGCTGCTTTCCGGCTCCGCCTTGGCCGGAGTGGAGGAATTTCGCGAGCTATACAAGCAGGAGCGTCTCGCGGTTTCACAGGTGGCCGTCCTTTGGACCAAGGATCGCATCATCGGCGCGCTTCTTGTCGCTTCGCGTGACGTCCGCGAATTCTCCGCGGCCGAATTGAACCTCCTGGCCGCCGTCGGTAACCAAATCGCGATTACCATCGATAAGTCGCGCCTGCTGCAGGAGAGCCGCGAAGCTTACGAAACGTTGCGCCAGATGCAGGAGCAATTGCTGCAAAGCGAAAAGATGGCGGCCGTAGGCCAGTTAGTCTCCGGCGTAGCCCACGAATTGAACAATCCACTCACCGCAATTCTTGGCTACAGCGAACTTCTTAAATCCGAAGATCGGGTCACCGGACGCGGCGCGGAGTATCTCGAAAAACTATATAAACAGGCCCAGCGCACGCATCACATCGTCCAGAACCTGCTCAGTTTTGCCCGTCAGCGCAAGCCCGAACGCGGTGCGGCGCAAGTCAATCGCGTCATCGAAGAAACGCTTGCGCTTCGCGAGTACGATCTGAAGAGTCATCGCATTCAGGTTCAACGCCAGCTCGATCCGAAGCTGCCGGAAATCAGCGCCGATTTCCACCAGCTCCAGCAGGTGTTTCTTAACATCCTCAATAATGCCGTCGACGCCATTTCAGAGTGCAATCGCCCGGGAGAAATTTGGATTCGCACTTTCGCCGTGGGTGAAAATATTTGCGCTGAGTTCACCGATAACGGCCCGGGTGTCAAGAATCCTCATCGCGTTTTCGATCCGTTCTACACAACAAAGCCCGTCGGGAAGGGCACAGGCTTGGGCCTTAGTATTTGCTACGGCATCGTCAAAGAGCACGGAGGCGAAATCGAAGTCCGAACTGACAACGGCCGGGGAGCAACGTTCGTCGTAAGCCTTCCTATGAATGGTCTCAACGGAGATCAAGCCGAGTCCCAGTTTCCCCATGTGGCAGAGAATCCCACGGAACCAACACGCAAGAAAATCCTGCGATAGAACCCCATTCCCGAATGAATGTCCGTTCAAATAACCGTGGCAGAGCAGTTTGACCGCATTTCGCCGCCTCGCTACTTTGCGCGAGCGTATGGACACGGCCCGCTGGAAGACCAGCGCCCCCGGCATTCTGCCAATTAACCCCGTCGAGTGATTGTGCGATCTTTCGGCGCACTCTGTGGTTCGACGAACAGTTCGCCTTCTTCCGGCGGGTACGTAATCTCCGTACCGCGGACACGCGCGAACGGCGTCATCTTGTGCGGCTTCGGCTGGGAACCTCCGATAATTTCGAGGACCTCGATTCCCCGAACCACTAGCGCATCCGCAACCAGCGACCGATGGCATCGCCAAGGCACCGCCTCAGCACACATCAATACGCTTGTTTTCTCTTTGGCTAGTTTGATCGCATGATCAACGGCGGACCGGAATTCCGCCGTCTGCATATAATCTGCAAACCCGCGAAAACTCGCATTGCGCCATCCAGTGTTCAGGGAATCGCGTCGAGCACGGCGCAGTCCGCCAAGCTCTTTGATGTGAATATAGTCAATCTTCTCCGCTGCTAGCGATCGTGCGAGCGAGTCCGCACCAAATTGCGGATTGTGCAAGGACTTCGGAATCGTTCGGATGTCAATCAGCCGCTCGATCCCATTTGCGCGCAGCAAGCCAATGAACTCGTCGATGGGCCGCGTCGAATGCCCGATCGTGAAAATCGCTAACCTATCCGATCCTCGCTTAGTCTTCATGTTCGGTACGTCATGATCGCCTGTACCTCGACCGCTGGCGTTGCCTCCGGCCATCGGCCATCAGGAATTTTGAGCCCAAGCTTCGAAGCCCACGGTTCGCCCCTGGGTTAACACCAGAATGCGCTTCTGTGCAGGCTGGGTTAAAGAGGATAATAACCGGGAGGCCGGCGCGTATCCGGCTGGAGAATCGAACGCCGTCACGTGTTTCGCGCGTGCGTCGGCTTGGAACATGCCTCAAATCAGCGCTCTATTTTGGGATAACGGCGGAGTCATCTTGACCAATGGCTGGGACCGCGATGCGCGTCAGCGCGCCGTCGACAAGTTCCAGCTCGATTGGACGGAGTTTGAAGACCGCCACGAGCTGATGCTGAATGCGTTCGAAACGGGCGAACTTTCCCTCGACGATTACTTGAAGCGCACGGTCTTCTACCGTCCTCGGCCTTACCGGCCTGAGGACTTCAAGGCCTTTATGTTCGAGCAGTCGCAGCCTTTTCCTGATTCTCTGGCGTTCGCTGGGGCTCTTGCGCAAACGAAGAGCTGCCTGATGGCCGCGCTGAATAACGAATCACTCGAAATCAACGAATATCGTATTGCTCGATTCGAACTGCGCCGGTATTTCGACGTATTCCTGAGTTCCTGTTACCTTCGCGTGCGCAAGCCGAGCCCCGAGATCTACCGTCTCGCGCTCAAGATCACGCAGCGCGAGCCCAACGAGTGCGTCCTGATCGACGACCGCGCCCTGAACCTTGAGTGCGCCCACGAACTCGGTATCAACACGATTTTGTATAAGAATGTCGGCCAGCTGCGAAACGAGTTGGCGCGCTTAGGCCTCGCGGCGAGCGAAAATCCACACGTCGCTGCCGCTGAATAGCGAGGATCTACGCGTCCTCGTATCGTTCTCCGAGCACGCCCTTGGGTCGGTCACATCTGTCGCTCGAGCGTGGCCGAAAAATCTTAACGATCATAGAAACATCGAGGAGGCAAGAAATGGAACTGGGAATGATCGGCTTAGGCAAGATGGGCGGCTTCATGACGGAGCGCCTTGTCCGCGGAGGGCACACCGTCGTCGGATTCGACCGCGATGCCATCGCGATACAGCGCGTCGTCGAGAAGGGCGCTAAAGGCGCCGATTCGCTCGAGAAGTTGTTCGGTCAGTTGAATGCGCCCCGCGCGATCTGGCTGATGGTACCTGCCGGAGCGCCGGTAGACCAAACGATCGATTCGCTCCTGCCCCACCTGCAGCCGGGTGACACGATCATCGACGGCGGCAATTCGTATTACAAAGATTCCGTACGCCGGGCCGCCAGCCTCGCACAGAAGAAGATCAACTTCGTCGACTGCGGCACGAGCGGTGGAGTTTGGGGGCTCAGCGAAGGCTACAGCATGATGGTTGGCGGAGACGCTGATGTGGTAAAGCGGCATGCGCCCATTTTTCAGACGCTCGCCCCTGGGCCAGACAAGGGCTGGGGCCGCGTGGGCCCCGCCGGCGCGGGCCACTTCGTGAAAATGGTCCACAACGGGATCGAGTACGGCATCATGGAAGCTTATGCGGAAGGGCTCGATCTTCTGCGCCACAAGAAGGAATTTAATCTCGACTTGTTACAAGTTTCGAAGATTTGGCAATTTGGCAGTGTCGTTCGCTCCTGGTTGCTTGACCTGACGGTTGATGCGCTATCGAAAAATCCGAAGCTCGAAGGCATCGGCGCGTACGTGACCGATTCCGGCGAAGGTCGCTGGACAGTTACTGAGGGTGTTGACCTCGGCGTCGCTCTGCCAGTGATCTCCAGCGCGCTCGATGTGCGCTTCCGCTCTCAGGATCCTGAGCCTTTCGCAAACAAGCTCCTGGCCATGATGCGGCATGAATTCGGCGGTCACGCGGTCAAAACAGCTAAGGATTGAAAGAGAGTCAACTGTCGGCAGCGGATGGACGGCGGCAAACTGGCCGCTGCAACCGGTGAAAGAAGCGGGCGAGGGAACTCTACCGGAATCGCGCCCGTGCCATGGCCCTACGGCACGACAGTCTGCCCTGGCGAAGACGCAATTTTCTTTGTGAAGGCGCGCGCGCGTCGTGATTCCGGTTTTTACTATCAACCGTTAACTGTCGACTGTAAACTGTCTTCGGTGGTGCTTCATGCGGATGGACACTCGCATTTTTCCGAACCTCGAAATTCTCAGCCTCGCTGCGATGGACGAAATGATGCGAATCATCTCGGAAACTATTTCTCTACGTGGCCGCTTCACCATCGCTCTTTCCGGCGGCCACACACCCATACGAATGTTCCAGCTTTGGGCCGACAAGCCATATCGCGACGACACTCCTTGGGAAAAGATCCATCTTTTCTGGGGTGACGAGCGCTACGTCCCGCACCAGGACGAACGCAGCAATTTCCGGCTCGCTCGAGACACTTTCATCTCGCATGTCCCGATTCCGACGCCGAATGTCCACCCGATTCCCACCGTTTCCGCGCCGCTCGACAAATCCGCCGAAACGTACGAAAAGGAACTGCGCGACTTCTTTGGTCCCGAACCGCCGCAAATCGACTTACAGCTGCAAGGGGTCGGTGCCGAAGGCCACACAGCCTCGTTGTTTCCGGATTCGCCCGCGCTTTCGGAGAAGCAGCGCTGGGTCCTTCCTGTAATCCCGCCTCCGGAAATCAGTCCGGCCGTCGACCGGATTACCATGACGCCCGTGGTTCTCAATCGCGGCCGCAACACGTTTTTTATCGTGTCGGGTGACGACAAGCGCCAAATCATTGCTGGCCTTCGCGCGGAGACCTCGCCACAGACAAGCCGTTTTCCTGCGGCGCACATTCAATCGCCTGGTCCTGTTCTGTGGTTTCTCGACCGTGCGGCCGCGGGTTCAGCTTCTGAATAGTGTAACGGGGCCCGTTGCAGCGTCTTCGCCTAAGTTTCCCTTGCCCACGACTGTCCTTTCGTACCATTGACCCGTTTCGTTTCGAACCCCTACCATGTGATTCGCGGTTAGGCGCTCTCTGCCGCGTTTTGTAACTTCAGGAATTCACGAACTTGGGATCCGTCCGCCAATACCGCAGCCGTGTACGACGCTTTTTGGAGCGTGAACCAGCATGCCAGTGGCCGCGCAGCTACCAAGAGACATTCGGTTAAGACCCAAGCGCCGCGGACCCCGCATGAATTCGCGCGTTCCGGTGACTATTGAATGGACGGGATTGCCCGGGCCGCTGCACTTTGAGTCCGCGTTTACGCGAGTTGTGAGCCACTACGGCTGCCTCTTGGTTAGCCCGAAGGAAATTGACGTTCGCCAGGCCATTCGTCTTACGAATCTGGCGACACGGCAGTCGTCCACCGCTGTCGTCGTGTGGAAAGGACAGCAACGGAACGACGGATGGGATTTAGGCGTTGAGCTGCAATCTCCTGAAATGGGGTTTTGGGGTGTTGACCTTTGAAAATTGAAAGTTCGCCGTTGACCCCGGCCAAGAATTCGCAATCGGGTCACAGTGCGGGGGCTACCGCTGCCCGTCCATTCGGTCCAGCGCTGGTTCCGGACCACTCGAAAGGGAAGTCGCCCGTCATCCTGCAGCAGGATCGTCGCCGAGTGCAGCGCGTGATGCTGCGTGTTCCGGTGACGGTTCACGTTGCGCTGCAGGGCAAAGAAACTACTCTTGAGGCGACCACGTTTAGCGTAAGCAACGCCGGCGGCTTGCTGATTATGAAGCGCGGCCTGCCGTCAGATTGCCGCTTTGTCCTCGAGCACGGCCAGACCAAGGAGCGAATTGCCTGCCGCGTGACGCGAGCGCCGCGCGAAATGTCGGATGGTTCCCACATTTCCGTCGAGTTCGATTCTGCCGCCCCAAACTTTTGGCGAATCACCTTCCCGCCCGCCGACTGGCGCCCGGTGGAATAGCACGGGCTGGGCGCAATCCCTCGGTTGCCGGCCCGCTCGGTAATGCGCGGTGCTTTACCGTCCGCGGCGATCGCCTTGCGTTTCCTCCCTTGCGATAGGCAGGCTGCAATCACCACCGTATCCTCCTAGACGGCCCGCAGTTCCCATGCTGCGCTATTCCGTGGAACTCGTAATCTGTCGATGCAGAATGCGTTAGAATAGACGACATCTTATCGAAAAGCTGGACGGCACCGACTTCGTGAACGGGAAAAAAAATGACGGCCATCCACGCCGGCCTTCTCCGGTGACTTTGAAGGCCGTCGCTGAACGCGTTGGATTGACGCCGGGGACGGTTTCCGCCGTCCTGAATGATTCGCCCGCGGCGCGGTCCGTGCCTGAGCGCACGAAAAGCCGTATCTTCGCAGCCGCACACGAACTGAATTACCGGCCGAATTTTCTGGCCCGCGCCCTTCGCGTCAATCGTACGAATACGCTGGGCGTGATCGCGGCGGAAATCGGCGACCCTTACGGCTCGACGATAATCAGCGGTATAGAAAGCTATTTGCGCAAGCACGACTTTTTCTATCTCACCGTCGCTCACCGCCACGACAAGAAACTCCTCGAAAGCTATTCGCAGCTGCTGCTTCAGCGCGGCGTGGAAGGCTTCATCACCATCGATACTTCAATCGCGCAGTCGCTCGAGTTGCCCACCGTGGCTGTCGCTGGGCACCAGGCTGTCGAGGGTGTCACCAATATCGTCATCGACCACACGAAAGCGGCTCACCTGGCGCTGCAGCACTTGTTCGATCTGGGCCATCGGAATATCGCATTCATGAAGGGCCCGCGCGTCAGTTCGGATACCGAGGATCGTTGGACGAGCATCAATGCCGTAGCCCGCGACCTTGGCATTGCCGTTCAGCCGGGGCTCACGGTCGAGCTTGATGGAGAGGACGTGGCCCGCGCGCCGGAAAATGCAATCCAATGGGCCAAGGAGTTGCTTGGAAGAAAACAGCCGTTCAGCGCGGTCTTCGCCTATAACGACAACACGGCCGTCGCCATGATGCGCGTGATTCAGGAATCGGGTCTGCGCGTTCCGGATGATATTTCTGTCGTCGGCTTCGACGACATCCATGCTGCTGCCTACACGAACCCGCCATTGACAACGGTCCGGCAGCCGCTCAGGAAAATGGGAGAGATCGCCGCGCGCACTCTGCTCGACCGGATCGAAGGTCGTGAGGAATACGTTCCTGAGATCGCGATCGAACCCCAATTCGTCGTTCGCGAATCATCAGGTAATGGACCTTTCCCCTCACCCGTGCCGCGCGATGCTGCTCTGGCGTCCTGACGCGACCGCATCCCTCCCCGGGAGCCGATCCAAATTTGACGCTCGATCTTGACGAAATCTCTTACCGACGATTGTTCTGCTCTTCGCTGGTCGCACGTCCCCCGTTCTCTTGCTTCGTCTTCGGCCGGCCGATCTTTTCGCTGGTGCTTACCGAAAACAGTCTGTAATCCCTGAACGCATGGTGACGATGATACGGCTGATGCTGATAGAAGTAATAGATATCGGCGCTCGATGGCAGCCATAGCGTCGTGTGCTTGGTCGCAAACGGCACCGGAGCATATTCGATCACGTCTTCTTCCGACCCAAGACCGATTTGAGGAATTGCCTTCATCAGTTGGGCCTCAATGCGAACGATTTCATAGCTGTCTGCGGCGATCCATGCGCGGCCCTCGATGCCCGCCGTGTGCGATGAGCCATCAAGCAGTTGATACGAACGAATCTGTTCCGGCCGGTCCGGCCGTTGGCGGAAGTAGACGAGCCACGTCGCGCGGCCATGCCATTTGCCAAGCCCTTCGCACGTCATGCGGAAATCGGGCCGCAAGCTGGAGTGAAAAACGAGAGGCAGATCGGCCAGTCCAAACATGGAGATGTGCCCCATGAATCCCGTCCCATCGCCGCCCTGCCGATCCTCGCTGACGTTCAGCAATCCTGAAGACGAGTCGGTGATGGAAATCAGGTAATCGAACCTGCGCTTCTCACTCGAAGTGGGGTGCCCGAGAGTACTCAATTCGTCGAGCGTTACGTTTTCGACTGCTGAAATCTCATTGACGTTGTCGACAAGTTTGGATACGCGCTCGCCCGCTTTCTGGATCACTTCAGCGGCCGGGCAGGTCACCCCGTCCGCGATCGGCGGCCGCTCCTGATCGACGCTGGGCGGTTCCCAGTCGGCGAGCGGAAGACTCGGTGCCACGGCTGATAAAGCCGAAGGTGCGCTCGTGGCGAGCGAATCCTTCAGCGGCGACAGCGATGCATTCGTCAGGGCCGCCGGCGCAGTTTTGTTCGCCGCGATTTCCATTTCCAGGCGGCCGGCCAATTTCCGGGCAACCGCAGCGTTCGGATCGTTGGGAGCCTCGCGAAGGAAAGTTTGCAGCATCTTCAGCGACTTGGCGTAATCGCCCAGTTCGGCCCACGCCACTGCGTCGATGAACTCAGCCCCGTTTGCAGCGCCTTTGCCCAGTTCAACGGTGCTTTCCGACTCCTTCTGCGCTTTCGCGAAATTGTGTTGCCGCAAATCGATTTCGGCCAGCAGCCAGATCGCCCGCCACTGTTTCGCATCGAGAGTGACAGCTTTCTGCAGCGCTTCCGCAGAGCCGCTCAGGTCTCCCTTTTGGTAACGCGCATGGCCGAGGCCGATCAGCGCCGGGATATCCTTCGGATCGATAGCCACGGCATTGGCGAAATAGCGCTCTGCATTCGCTGTGTCCTTCAGGCTCAGGTACAAAGTTCCCAGCAGATAGTTCGTCACTGCGGTTTTCGGTGCGGCGTTATAAGCGTCTGTGAACTCTTTCTCGGCTTTCTTCAGATTGCCGGCGCGGAAAGCGACGATCCCCTTGGTGACGTGCTTGCGCGCTTTTCGAGGCAGATTCGATGCCGTCGTGTACTCCTGCGTCGTGTCACCCGACGTCGATTCGAGCTTCACATCCACTTCGGTAAACGTAATGCTCGTGTCGGAAACGTTGAACTGTTTGCGTTGCGTGACGTAACCCGCGGCGCTTACTTCCACGGCATACCATCCCGCGCCTGGCAGATTGTCGAACGCTATCGAACCATCGAGATTTGTCAGACCGCCCTTCAGCATCACGCCCGAGTTGATGCTGTACAGGCGAACAAAAGCCTGCTGCTGTAGATCCATCCCAGTCGGTCCCAGAACGCGCACTGTTACCGAACCCTTCTCGTTCATGTCCATCGAGAAACCGACGTTGCCGCCGGGCGCGCCACCACCCTGGCTCGGACTCCCCGGTGCGCCGCCAGGACGGCCTTGCGCGATTGCGCGTGGAGCGAGTCCCCCGATGAACGAAACGATGAACAGGACGATGTTCAGGACTACCGTGGCAGCGGGCGGCAGGAAATGCGTCACGGTTACCGTCGGCGGTCTGGGCACGATCATAGACTTGCCGAATAACCTCATCGCGTCGCTCCTCGGTGCAGTTCGGTCATGGTAAGAGCCCGCATTGCATGGCCGATTTATTCGAATTTGGCACGATTATAGCATTCGCATCCACTACCAACCGCCAAGTGTCAGCGCGCATCTCGAAGGGCGGCAACGATGGCCGTCTGGACGGCTGCGGCCTCTTCCTCTGCAAGCTTGTGCCGCGGCCAGAAAAATCCGCGTAAGCCGTCTCCGCGCTTGCGAGGAACGATGTGGATGTGGAAGTGTGGCACGCTCTGGCTCACGATGTTGTTCATCGCCACGAACGTCCCGTCCGCATCCATCGCTCGCTGCACCGTACCGGCCAGCAATCGAGCATTTACGAACAGCGGTCCTATCAGTTCCCGCGGAATATCGGAAAGCGTTGCGTAGTGCTGTTTCGTGATAAGCAGGCAATGCCCGGGAAATAGCGGGCGATTGTCCAGGAAGGCGAGAGAGATCGCATCTTCGAACACAACGTACGCCGCCGTCGCGCCCGCGACGATCTGGCAGAACGCACAAGCCGCTCGTTCGGACGGAGTAGCAGAAGTCTCTGTAGCCGGCCGTGTTTTCATTCCGGCCAGCATACCTGCTTCCACCCTGGTTTGAGCATCCGTCCGATCCGGCGGTACCACATCCACCCGATTGCAGCGATTTCAGGCAGCGATAAGATTGAAGTCGCTTCTTTGTTCGGTACGGGCCGGTCGTGTCCCCATTTTCTCAGGGGAGTGACTGCACACGGCGACCCAGCGCAGGCCTTTGCAGTTTGACTGCGCCGGAAGTCGTCCCTGGCCGGCCTTCAACTTCGTCAATCGCGCCTGGCCAGATTGCCGTTCAAGTTCACCTGCCAACCCTCTTGCAACCCGCGCAACGGAACGTGTAACTAATCGGTTGTGAGGAAAAACTTTCGCACCGTATGTCTCCTTCTCTTTACATGTGCAATCGTGCTGTCGTGTACCGCGGCGGTTACAGCCAACTCGGCCGGTTCAGACCCCAAGAGCACTGCATCGCACGAACGGCCCGCACAGTCGCCTCCGACGTTCTACCGCGATGTACTCCCGATCCTGCAGCAACATTGTCAGCGGTGCCACCGATCGGGCGAAATCGCCCCGTTTCCACTGATGACGTACGAACAGGCGCGCGCGAAGGCTGAGAAAATTGCGCGTGTGACGCAAGCGAAGAAAATGCCGCCCTGGTTCGCTGATCCGCACTATGGGCATTTCTCCGACGATCCGTCGCTTGCGCCGCAACAGATCCAGACCCTTTCCGAATGGGCCGCGGCTGGCGCGCCGGCAGGGAACTTACGCGACGCTCCTCCCCCACGCAAATGGGCGAAGGGCTGGAGCATTCCGCAACCCGACAGAGTCGTCCTGATGCCGGCGCCGGTCGCCATCCCTGCGCACGGCGATGTTGAGTACACCTACGAAATCGTTCCGACCGGGTTCAAAACGGACGAATGGGTGCAAATGTCCGAGATTCGTCCATCCAGCCGCGCGAACGTGCATCACGCTGTGGTCTATATCAGGCCGCCGAGTTCGAAGTGGTTGAGGAACGCGCCGATTGGCGTGCCTTTTACAGCTTCAACTCTGAAAAACGCGCAGGATCGCCGCGACGCGCATTGGACCGACAGCGCGATCTTGCTTGTCTACGCTCCGGGAAGTTCGCCGGACGAATGGCCGGACGGCATGGCCAAATTCGTCCCCGCGGGCTCTGACCTCGTCTTCCAAATGCACTACATCACGCACGGCCGGCCTGCCACCGATCGGACGAGCATCGGCCTGGTATTCGCAAAACGCCCGCCCAGGCAACGCGTCCTCACGCTCCAGTTGACCGACGACTGGTTCGTTATTCCGCCGAATGATCCCGACTATCACACCGAGGTTCACGGCACGCTGCCGAACGACGCAGCGCTTCTCAGCTTTTTTCCGCACATGCACCTCCGCGGAAAAACATTCGAGTACAGGATCATTCGTCCTGGCCAAGCCCCTCAAATCCTGCTGCGCGTGAATTACAATTTTTATTGGCAGCTGAGCTACAAGCTCGCAAACCCGCTTCCGCTGAAGGCCGGCACGATCCTCCAGGCCCTCGCATCATTCGATAATTCGCGCGACAACCCGCACAATCCCGATCCGAATGCTGTCGTGCGGTGGGGAGATCAAACCTACGATGAAATGATGGTCGGGTTTTTCAACGTTGCCGTGCCGGCGAACGAAGACAAATGGCAATTCTTCGTCCGCAGAAAACCAGCGCATCCATGAAAACCGAGTCGGCTGCGTTTAACCTGATTCGAAACGCGCAAGTTCCGCAAGGCTCGAGGATTTTTGTGCGGCGTCGTTAGAGTTCAATCTGGAGCGGAGATGCGGATTCCGCCGGCCGATCCCGGTTCATCGTGCATCGAGACCCAGTTCAGCCAGATGATCCAGCAAGTCGGGGGGATGCTTGTACACGCGATAGGCGCCGGCCTGGGCAAGCTCCGCATCGCCGTACCCCCCGGAAAGCAGACCGACGCCCAGCGCTTTCGCCCGCCGCGCGCCGATCACTTTCAGAACGAAAACCGAAGCGCGAATTGGAGCTGGCGCGGTGTGCCAGTTCCCACAGGCCCAGTGTTCAGTGTCGAAATAATGCTGCCGAACACACCGGGACCAGCCGAAAAATCCGATTGGGGCTGCCCGTATTGAGGGTGATTGAACACGTTGAAGCACTCCGCGCGAAACTCAACGCGCGCGCGCTCGCTCAATGGAAAACGCTTCACGGCCCCGAGATCCACTTGCCAGGTGCCGGGACCGCGGAACACATCTCTCGGCGCATCCCCAAATGTTCCCGAAGCTGGCATCGCAAACGCAGCCGGATTGATCCATTTGGCGGGTGTCGAGCCGCCCGGCGGGGTGAGCGGAATGCCCGGTACAAGATCGGGCCGCTGATCCGAGGTGTTCCCATCGGGCACGGCCGACGATGAGCGGTCCACGGTTACATTCATCGGAAATCCTGTTCGCGCCATGGCCACCGACGTAAGCTCCCACGACCCGGCCAACGTGCGCCAGACACCTCGCTGGCTGAGGTATCGCTTGCCCGGCCCGAAAGGCAATTCATACACAGCGTTGGCGTTGAATGAGTGGCGAACGTCCCAGATTCCGCTTGCGCGTTCACAAGCCTGGCAGGCGACGTTTTGCGGCACCAGAGAATCGCCGTCGCCGCTGCCGTTCGAACCATCGTCGATTTCGTGCGACCACTGGTAGTTAGCCCCGACCAAAACACCGTTCGAAAAAGATCGCCGCAGTGAAACGGAGAGCGCTTGATAGTTGCTGTTGTCGGAGTTGCCTCGCCAGCTTACTTGTCCGAAGGCCGGATACGGGCGAGTTCCCGTCAGTGGATCGACAACGTTCGTTTCCGAAAGCGTGAGCAAGTGGGCGCCTTCGCTGCCTACGTAAGCGACGGTGGCGATGAAATCCGATGGCAGCGCTCGTTGCACCGATAGTCCCCATTGGCTGACGACTGTGTCTTTCCGGCGGCGATCATCGTCGCGCGGCGAGATTATGCCTGTTGTATCGGCCAGGAACGGATCGATCGGGTAGGTCAGCATAGGAATTGTCTTGTTCGAGAGCGCGTAGCTGGAAACTTCATTGCTGATCGGAAGATTCTGGTCGTCCAATTGCCCATCCTCGTGATAGGTTCCGAATCCCGCGCGGACCACCGTACGAGTGCTGTTTCCCGGTGCCCAAGCCAAAGCGATCCGCGGGTCCAAATCGCCGTAATTGGGCCGGCCAAAGCTGGCGCCGACTCCGCAAAACCCTCCGGGACCGCACGTGGCGAAATCGAAAGGATTCGCGAGCCCAAAAACCTCGTGAAAAATATTGAAGAAACTATAGCGCGCCCCCACGTTCACAGTCAGGCTAGGCCGCCATTTGAATTCATCTTGCAGATAGCCGAAATATTGCGTTTTTCTCAGCCCATTGACGGGCAACGCACCCGTCAGCGTGGCTGTGCTCACTTCATCCGCGGCGAAGGCAGTCGCAGACGCAAAGGACACCGTTCCGCTGGCGCCGTTCCCCTGATTCAGCTGAATGCGTCGAATTTCGATTCCTCCTTTCACCGTGTGCCGCCCCTTGATCCACGTGACATTGTCGATTCCAGAGAACGAATTGCCCGCACCGGCGCTTACCTTGCCATTGTTCAGCGTCGTGAACCCGGAAACCGCGAAGGCGTAGAGCGCCCCTGTCTCATTGATGTTATTCGTGTCCGCCGTGCTTCGATTAAAACCAAACTTCGCTTCGTTCACCAGCGTGGGTGAAAAAATGTGCAGCAATTCAATCGCGGCGTTCGCTGGCGAGGACGTGAGCTGCTGCTTGTCCTCGAGATATGCCCCGGAATTTACCAGTGGGGCGTTGCTCAACGCGTCGTCGATGTTCGCCCGGACGAACACAGTCGTTTTTTCCGAAAAACGGTGGTCAACGCGGAACATTCCGGAGTCCTCGTGAACGACCTGCCTGCCTTCACCGAGGAATTGAGCCACGTCCGGGCTTATCACGGTCTGGCCTTCGGGATATGCATCAACCACGGGGATCAAAGCTGGAGATTGCGATTCGACGGCGGCGCGGAACGAGTCGCTGGGAACAAATCCGACCAACGCCTGCCCGAGAATCTGCCGATATCCTTCGTAGGCGACGAAGAAAAATGTCTTGTCCCTGGCGATCGGGCCGCCCAGTGATCCTCCAAATTGGTTTAAATGAAATGGTGGTTGCACGGCATTCGTCGTGACGGGAAGAGGTTCCTGAGCGTCGAAGATGTTGTTCCGAACATACTCGAACGCGTCGCCATGAAATTGGTTCGTGCCCGAGGGCGAGGTCACCGCCAGCTGCGGACCGCCCGTTCCGCCGGATTCAGCCGTCGCCAGCATGGAATTCGCGCGAAACTCCTCGATAGTGTCCAGCGGAATCGCCAGGCGCACATAAGGCTGTTGTGCCTGGTTGATGATGTTCGTGGCGTCGATACCGTCGTATGTGAAGTTGTCATCGTCGCGGCCGCGTCCTGCAAATCGAATGGAACGTTGGTTGCTCCCGCCGGTGTCGACGGCCCCGGGAGCTAGCGCCGTGAGCGTCGCCCAATTCCGTCCGTCTAAGGGCAATTCCTTCACCTGCGCTTTTTCAACCTGCTGTCCCAATGCATCGGATGTTTTATCCAATTGTTCCGAGCTGGCTGAGACCTCGACCCGCTGCGTTGTTGCAGAGACTCTAAGAACCGCGTTCAGCGTCCGTGTTTGGCCAATCGTCTGAACCACGTTCTCAAATGTAAGTACCTCGAAGCCCTTGGCAACGAAACTTACGGTGTAAACACCGACGGGCAATTCGGGAACGTCGTACGATCCGTCGCGAGAGCAAACCGCCTCTCGGCGGAGCCCCGAGTCATTCTTCACGGCGATGACTCGCACGCCAGGTAAAGCACGCATGGAGGAATCGGTTACGTTGCCATTTAGGCCCGCGCGGTCCACCTGCGCGATTGCCGCTGACGCAGAAAAGATTACAGCAAGCAGCGCTGCCAAAATGGTCAGCGAGCCGCGCGATTGCGTTCGGACCCGGCAGATTCTCGAGATTGCCCTCGCGTGGATCATCACGTTCTCCTGTGTAGACGTGCGTGCGGGAAGTGCAGAGCCGAAAGAGAATACCCGAAACACGTGCGAATGGGCCGCCGGAGTTGCGCCTTTTCGCGATGAATGGAGATGGCGGAGAGGGTGGGATTTGAACCCACGAGCCCGTTTTTGACAGGCTACCCGCTTTCGAGGCGGGCTCTTTCAACCGCTCAGACACCTCTCCGTGTCAAGTCAGTGTGCGTTTAGCTTAGCAAAGCTGCCGCCGCGCTCACAACTCGTCACAACTCGTGGTGTCGAGGTTACGCCGCCGCTGCCCGCACTCCGGGAGCCACCATGCTGAACCGCCCGAGCCTCCGATTTGGGAATTGTCTCCGGACTCGCGCGAACGCATAATGTGACGCTGTTCTTCAGGGACTGCTCGCGTGAGATTCGCAATCATGCATTGCAAGCTTCGTGCCGGACTCGCGGTCAAAATCTTTCGGATGCCGACTCGTTCTGCAACCGCGATCACAGTGAAGCTGGCGCCGCTCAGCCAGGCGCTCGCAGCAGTTCTTCTGCTGGCATGTTTATTCGTGTTCGCGCCCAGTTGCAGTGCATATTCCGAGCTGACTCACGAAGCAATAGTTGATGCCGCGTGGGACGTAGCTATCCGCCCTCTTCTGCTCCAGCGTTTTCCGAACGCGACGGGACCGGAACTGCGCACCGCGCACGCCTACGCGTATGGTGGATCGGTCATCCAGGACATGGGCTACTACCCATTCGGCAGCAAACTATTCACAAATCTGACGCACTACGTCCGCTCCGCCGATTTCGTGAACGCTCTGCTTCGCGACTCACAGAATCTGAACGATTATGCGTTCGCGCTTGGCGCGCTCGCGCATTACGCCGCCGATAACGACGGCCACAATCTCGCCGTCAACGTTTCCGTGCCGATGCTGTATCCGAAGATGCGTAAGAAATACGGGGATTGGGTCGTATACGATCAAGGCCCTGCCGATCATCTGAGAACGGAGTTTGGCTTCGACGTGCTGCAGATTGCCCGCAGCCGTTACGCGCCGGGCGATTATCAGGATCACATCGGATTCCAGGTGGCGAAAGCCCTGCTCGAAAAGGCGTTTCAGGAAACCTACGGTCTGAAGCTCGATTCCGTTTTCACGAACCTCAACCTTGCCATCAGCACGTACCGCAGCGGGGTGAGCGCGGTAATCCCGAACATGACCAAGGTCGCTTGGCAGATCAAAAAGGATGAAATTCAGAAGGAAATTCCAGGCGAAACGCGAGAGAAATACCTCTATCACCTGTCTCGTGCCAGCTACAATCAGCATTGGGGTAAGGAATACAAGAAGCCGGGCATTGGCACCAGGATTCTTGCGTTCCTCATTCGAATCGTTCCGAAAATAGGCCCTTTCCGCGCCCTCGCTTTCCGTACGCCGACGCCGAAGACGGAGCAATTCTTCATGGCCAGCTTCAACAGCTCACTTCGTGATTACGACAAGGACATTCACAACGAGGCAACGAACGGGAATCCGGGAATCACGAATGACAACCTCGATATGGGCCGCGTTGCCGGTCCGGGCGAATATCCCCTGGCGGACAAAACGTACGCGGAACTGCTGCATCAACTTGTCAGAAGTCACTTCGCGCAGGTAACTCCTGGGTTGCGCGATGACGTACTCATCTTCTATCGCGATCCGAACGCGCGCAACACCATGAAGAAAAAGAAGAAGGAATGGGCGAAGATTACCGCCGAAGTCGCCGAACTAAAAGCCTTCTCGCCAACAGTACCCGCCGTTTCGTCGAACTAATGTCCAGGGCGAAGGTTCTGACGGGTACCTGTTCGCCTCTCACCGCCCGGGATTATGCGGTTCTCGCTGACGGCCGTTGCTCCTCCGGCAACCCAGCCGCAATCAATTCTTCGATCCTGTCCCGCAACGCATCACGCAATTCAGGCGTGTACTCCGCTCCGTTCACCGGCTTGCCGAACCGAACCGTGATGTCTCCGCCGGAAACTTTCCAGCTTCCTTTCTGCATGATCTTTTGCGCTCCCACGATCGACACCGGCACGATCGGCACACCTGCCCCAATCGCCATCGTGAACGCTCCTTTCTTCAGCGGCTGCAAACGTCCGTTCGGACTGCGTGTTCCCTCTGGATAAATCGCGAACGACATGCCCTGTTTCAGTCGTTCGATACTCAGGTCCACGCTCGCGGCGGCGGCTTCACGGTCCGTGCGATCCACGGGAACGAATTGTGCCGTTTTCATCGCCGTGCCAAGCAGCGGAATCCGAAAAAGCTCGTGCTTTACCAGAATCGCGATGCGCCGCGGAATTGCTGGAATGAACGCCAGTGGATCGATCGTCGAAATGTGGTTCGCCGCGAAAATGCACACGCCCGGTGGAATCTCTTCGAGCCCTTGCACATGCACACGCACACCGGTTGCTCGCAAAAGGATCTGGATCGCCTTCATGGTGATGCCGTACATCGTGTCGGCATTGTTCGTGATCACCGTCCAGAGAATCAGCCAGGGAAGCAAAAATAAGATCAAAATGCCGAAGATGCTGAAGAGAACAATCGACCGGATCATCGCAGGCAATTCCGGCGTACGCGCTCGCCCGCTCGAAATTGCGAGTTCGAAAAATGGTTTCGCTTATCTCGTCTCGATCGTCTGTGCCCGCTCATCAATGGCGTCCTAACGATCCGTCGTGCCGCGCAGGATTCCTTCGCGAATTCTCATCTGCCGCTCCGTTGCGTGCGGCAGTTCATCAATGGAGTACGCCTCTCGGCCGTTTCCCCCGGTGCTCTTCAGTTCGAGCCCTGCAAGCGCGAGGAATTTGCCATACGGAATCTCGTCCACGCCTGCCACGTAGCGTCCGAAGAAATCCCCAAAGTCCGTGCCGGCCACGCTCCCAACGGCCGCGCGAATCGCCGCATCACCGTTGTAGAACTTTTCTTGCTTCGCGTATTCGTCATTCAGCAACCGCATCACATCGTCCAACGATTTATGATTGCTTGTCGCGTCGCGAATGGCGAGATCGAGCATCACTCCCAGTATTTGGCCTTTTCCATAGTACGAAATGCTGCGGTCCGGATCGTTGTACGCTGCATATTTGTCGAGCCACGTATCCAGGCTGGAATCCTCCACGCTTTGCCACTTCCTCGCTGACCGCGATTGCAGGTCGGTGATCTGCGATGCTAAGTCATCGTAAAACTCAGCCTTTGACCACAGTCCCGTACGCACCAGCGTGTAAGAGGCGTACGTGCTCGTCACGCCTTCCGCGAACCACAGCACACGCGTGTACTGCTCTTTCGTATAGTCGATTGGCTCAAATGCCTGTGGACGGATTCGCTTCACATTCCAGGCGTGGAACAATTCGTGAGCGCAAAGGCCCTCCAGTCCATCCCAGGACTGGGCCGAGATGGCCGTCGAGTTCGCGTGCTCCATTCCTCCTCCCCCGACGTCGGCCAGCGACCCGAGGTGCAGCAGAAACGTGTATTCGCGGAACGGAGCCCCACCCATCACATGCATCTCGTAGCCGGTGATGCGCTGCAGATCATTTTGCAAACGAGCCTGGTTGTAGTTTTTGCCGTCAACCGCGACGCGAAAATGCGCGCCGTCCTGATCGAAATCCAACTCGCTGAACTTGCCGGCTTCTACAGGCGCGTCGACCAGCGCATCGTAGTTAGGCGCAACAAAAGAATCCGGGCCTGGCCCCGGACGCAGCTCCGCAATCAGCTTCCAGTCTGCGGGCACGTCCCTGAATTCCACTTCCACCGGCTCCGAACGCCGGTCCGGTTCGTACATCAACACTTCGGCCAGGTTCAGAAACGCATGATGTTCGTTCAACTGCGAGTCGAACGGCCCCGGATCGTTCCAGTCGATCGAATATTGGAAAGTGATTGCACGCGGCGGTTCCTTCATCGACGCGCACTGGCACAGTCGCCAGGTCTGCTTGTCGAGTTCGTCGGGAATGCGCGGCACTGCTCCGTTGGACTCGAGTACGGAAAGCGAATGCGCGCGGTAAGCGAAATCTCGAATCTCGTATAGCGCATTCCATGCGGGCATTGCCACCAGCACATCGCTCTTGCCAGCAGGAACTGTCATCGTCACTTGGAAAGTGTGATTTTCCGGATGTCCAAATGAGATGTCGTATTTGATTTCCGCCGCTGCTGGGCCTGCCAGCGCAAGCGCCGTCATCATGACGAAGACGAATGTGGCGACTGCAACTGCAATCCGTTGCGTCAATCGCGGCGGCTGTGAACCACTCACGCCCGCACTCGAACGGCGTTCAATTTATCGAGAGCTTTTGCGCATAATCCGTCGAAGCTACCGTTCGACATCACCAGGATCAAATCTCCAGGGCGCGTGTTCTCGGCAAAATATTCGGCAATCTCATCGGCCGACTGAAGGTGCTCCGCGATGCGTCCTCGTTTACGAAGCGCCTCGACCACGGCTTCCGGCGAAAATCGTTCTTCCTCAGGCAGTAATTCCCGCCGGTTCACTGGCCCGATCATGACGCCGTCCGCGATAGCCAGGGCATCCGGCAGAGCATCCTGGAAAACTCGCCTCCGCATTGTGTTCGACCGCGGTTCTATGGCCGCCCAGAGCCTGCGTTCGGGCCAGCGCGTTCGTGCTGCCTCCAGTGTCAGCCGGATCGCCGTCGGATGATGCGCAAAATCCTCTACGACGAGCACGCCGTTAGCTTCGCCCTTGATTTCCATCCGGCGCCGCACGCTCTGAAAAGTCGCCATTGCGCGCTCGATCGCCTCGCGCTCGATTCCTCGTCCATCTGCCAGTGCGACAGCCGCAAGCGCATCCAGCACGTTGTGCTTTCCGGCCAGCGGCATGCGAATCCGCGCCACTTCCTTGCCGTCGCGCGCGACCCGGAATTCCGTCGCGGAGTCATGCCACATCACGTCGCCAGCCTGCCAATCACAATCCGAAGTCGTCCCGAAGGTTTCTACCGGCGAAAATGCTTTTGCCGTCACATCCCTCAATTCCGCTGATTCTCCCCAAATCAAAATTCGTCCGCGGCAAGGAACCAGATTCACCAGCCTGCGAAACTGCAACGCGATCGACTCCAAATCTGGATAAATATCCGCATGATCGAATTCGAGCGACGTCAGGATCAACTCATGGGGATGGTAGTGCAAAAATTTAGGAGCCTTGTCGAAAAATGCAGTGTCGTACTCGTCGCCTTCGACGATGAATTCGTCGCCGCCACCCAGGCCGTAGCTGCGATCGCCGAAATTCGGCGCCACGCCGCCAATCAGAAAATCCGGCCTTCGTCCCGCGACATGGAAAATCCACGCCAGCATTGCCGTCGTCGTTGTTTTCCCGTGTGTCCCGGCCACAACAATCGACGTGTGCCCCGGAATGAAATACTTTTCCAGAATCTGAGCCATCGAGCAGTAGGGAATTTTCTCGTCGAGGATGTACTCGATCTCCGGATTGCCCCGCGAAATCGCATTCCCGATCACTGCAAGATCCGGCACAGGCCGCAGATGTTCCTCGGAAAATCCTTCCGTCCATGGAATTCCAAGCGAGGTGAGCAGCGTCGAGGCAGGCGGATACACGCCCTTGTCGGAGCCGGTCACGTGATATCCCCGCTCTTTCAACATTCCTGCCACGGGTGCCATTGCCGCGCCCGCGATCCCCACCATGTGAATGTGTTCCATCAAGTTCCTCGACCAAGTCCCGCCGTCATGCAGTCAAGCAACAGCCGGCTCGAGAATTTCCAATTGCGTTCCGCTATGCCCGCCGCTCGAAGCTGACGCGCTGAGTTTCGCCCGAATGCCCAGCGGCACGGTCAACATTGGGCGCGGTGTGTGTCCGATAGCCGCGCCAAAAACAATCGGCAATCGACCGTTGAATGCACGCGCCAGAATCCGCACAACAACATCGCGCACGCTCTCGCCACCGCCCGGTGCGCCGCACTCCGGGAATTCGCCAAGGACGATCCCGCGAACGTCGCGCAGCTTTCCTGCTTGCTTCAAATGTATCAGCGCGCGGTCAACTTGATATGGACGCATGCCCCGATCTTCGAGCAGCAGGATCGCGCCGGCCGTGTCGATCTCCCACGGCGTTCCCAACGTCGTTTCGAGCAACGTCAAGCACCCGCCGAGAACAATCCCTTCCACCTCGCCCGCAACCATCACTTCGCCTTGAAGATCAATCGTCCAGCCAGCCGCGTTTTGGCTTATAGCTGCGCAAAACGAATTCTGGTCATATCCGTTCGCCGCACGGTCGAAACCCGAAGCGACCATCGGACCGTAGAGCGCAACCCATCCCAGCTTTTGCCACAAAAACACCTGTAGGGAAGTGACGTCGCTGTACCCCAGCAGAATCTTCGGTCGCGGCGCGTCGAGATTTCGTCCAAGGTCATCGAGCAGATAATTTGATCCGTACCCGCCGCGCGTACAGAAAATAGCTTTCGTTTCCGGCTCGATCAGCGCCTGTCTCAAAGCTGCCGTCCGCTGCGACCCGGTGCCCGCAAAATAGCTGTCGCTCGCCAACACTACATCTCGGTCCACCTTCGGAACGTAGCCCAGCCGCTTCAGTTCGGCGCACCCGCGATCGAGCGATTCCTCATCGACGGGACTCGCCAGCGAGATGACTCGCACAGCATCTCCCGGACGCAGCGCAGCGGGCTTGATAGGCTGACGCATCTGAACATCGAGAATAAGAACTCTCGCACGCCAACACAAGTTTGCAGTTTCAATCTGAGAGTTAAGAGTTAAAGGCGGCGTGCGCACCCAATGAAGGGCATTCGCGCTGGCGGGAATCAGTACCTACCGGCGGCCCGCAAAAAACTCGCGCAGTAGACTGGCCGCTTCCTCCTTCATCACTCCGGCCGTCACGTCCACTCGATGATTCAACTGCGCGTGATCGAGCATTGAAAAGCACGAGCGCACCGCCCCTGCCTTCGGGTCGTCCGCGCCGTACACAAGTCGCGTGACTCGCGCCTGGATCAGCGCCCCGGCGCACATCGCGCACGGCTCGATCGTCACGTACATAGTCGCGCCCGGCAGCCGATGGTTTCCGGCAACACGCGCTGCCTCTCGCAACGCTACGATTTCCGCGTGCCCCGTGGGATCGCAATCCGCGATCGTGCGGTTTCCCGCGCGTGCCACGATTTCGTCGCTGACGACCACAACCGCGCCCACTGGCACTTCACCGCGCTCAGCGGCGTGTCGTGCCTCTGTGATCGCCATCCCCATGAATTGAAGATCGCCGTTCGCGTCTACTTGCATTGAAACACCCTTGCGCGGCGCGTGCAGGCCGTCCTGTCCGGCACAGCACCGTCTGCCTCTTTGTACCCACCACTCCCACCACTGCCGACATTCACCGCTCGGCTGCGAGAATAGCATGAGACTTTAGAGCGGTAGGCCCGTGTGTCCAACAAGAACGGCGGAGGAACCGAATCGTGAATTCATCAATCTCGTATTCGAAGCGGGTTTATTCCTTTGCACTTGTGTCTACGCTGACCTGCATGTGCGGGCGTGGAAATTACTCGATACAGCCGTCGCAGCGGAGAAAACTTCTACTCGGTCAGACGCCCTTTCGCGAGGTTTAAACGTAGCGCCGGAGCCTTCCGCGCCTTTTGCGTTGCGATGGCTTGTATTGGGAGCCCCGCAGAGTTGGTTGTGTAGCTCACCTCGCCAGAGGTGAGGCTTTCCGCTTTTCTGTTTTGGACTCGGTCCTGTGTGGCACAGCCGCCCCGGCTGTGCGAATTTCTTAATTGTGTATCGTTGCCGCGCCCTTGTACCGGCCGCTTCTCCCGCGGTTTTGCTTTCGCTCGTAGGGGCGGGTCTTAGACCCGCCTGTCAGCTTGGTAGGGGCGCGGCATGCCGTGCCCGCGCCGTCGACGAGCCCTGGTGGGAAAAATTTAACGACAGTTAACCGCAATTGCTGCCGGCGCGGCGCTACTTCTTCCTCGGCGGCTCGGCTGGCTGTGCGAGGGGAGTCGTCGGCGCTCCTGGCTTGGGCTGAATCTTGAAAATATATTCCCCGGGACGCGCGAGTCCCATGTCCTCACGCGCGATGCGCTCGATCGCCGCAGGGTCGCTCTTCAACGCTTGCACGTGCTTCTGCAGCTCCTGATTCTGCTGATTGAGCTGCTGGATCTCGTTTTGAATTTCCGACGATTGTTTCATCGAGTGATGCATCGCCAGCACACCGTGCGTGCCCAGAACATCCTGCAGTATCAGCAGCGCGAGTCCGGCAACCAGGAACCACGTCACGTTTCGTCGCACGAATTCACGCAACTGCTCGAAGAACCCCAATTGCGTCGTATCGGTCGCCACCTCTTCCTGATTGTTCCGCTTCACGCGTGAATCCATGCCCGGGCTTCCTCCGCAATGTTTTTCGATTCGATCAGTGTCGCAGCTTCGGTGTAGACGCGAATCAGCGGCTCGGTGCCGGACGGTCGCATCAGCAGCCACGCACCGTCCTCGAAAATGAGCTTCAATCCGTCTTCGCGACTCACCCTTGCTACTCGTCGGCCGGCAAATTCACTGCGATCCTCCCGCATTTTCGCCGTCGCGCGCTCCTGCATATCTTCTGCAAGGTGCAAATTCAATCGGATCGGCCAATACTCGCGTCCGATCCGTTTGAACAGGTTCCGCAACTGCTCGCCGAGTGACGCTTGGCGCGCGCCAATCATTTCGGCCACCAGCAGGCACGCGAGGATTCCGTCTTTCTCCGGTACGTGCCCGGCAATGGTCAGCCCCGCGCTTTCCTCGCCGCCCATTGCGATTTTCCCGTCGCGCAGAAACGACCCAACGTATTTGAAACCGACCGGCGTTTCGTACACTCGCACGCCGTGCAGTTTAGCCACTGCGTCGAGAAGATGCGTCGTCGCAACGCTGCGCGATGCACCAAGCTTATGCCCGTTAGTGCCGTCCCCGGCGCCGCGCGTTTCCAGCAGGTAATCGAATACAAGCGCCAGGATATGATTCGGCGAAACGAACGAGCCGTCGCGGTCCAGAATGCCGAACCGGTCCGCATCCCCGTCCGTTGCCAGGCCTGCCGCGGCGTGTTCCTCAAGCATTTTCTTTTTCAGCGGCGCTAGATTTGCCTCCGATGGATCGGGGCCAGAGCCGTCGAAAAGCACGTCGCGATTCGCGTGGATCATCAAGGTGGGAATTCGGTGCGCCGCGAGAATCCGGTCTAGCCAGCCTGCCCCGCAGCCGTGCAAGGCGTCGCAAACGAATATCCCCATTTTCTGGGCCCGTTCCAGCACGTCGAAGCGAACCATTTGCTGCAGCTGATCGAAATAAGGCTCACGCGGATCGATGCGTTCGAAATCGTCCTCATTCTCGGGCCTCTGCGCTTCATCGTTCTTGAATTTTGCGGCACGGGCTTCGATGTCGCGCGTAACTTCCGGCATTGCGGGTCCGCCTTCGGGTCCCGAAAATTTTATTCCGTTGTATTCCGACGGGTTGTGGCTGGCCGTGATGTTCACGCCACCATCCAGCTTGCCGTGAAGGATCGCGTGTGCGATTGCCGGCGTCGGGGTAGCTTCTTTGCACAAAAGGACCCGGCAGCCCTTCGCCTTCAGAACCGCGGCAGCCTGGCGGGCAAAATCTTCAGAAAAGAAACGTGTGTCATATCCGACGATCACCACCGCCGATTTTTTCCCTGTAAGCAGGTGGCCAGCCACTGCCGCTGCCGCCCGCCGCACTCCGGCGAACGTGAAATCATCGGCCATCACGCCGCGCCATCCCGAAGTCCCGAATTTGATCGCCGTCGCTGCCACGTTTGGCACCCGTTCACCCAAATTCGCCGCCGAAAGCACGCCAAAAGCATTGTATATTGCCCCGCAATACACAGAACTGCGGAGAATTGCGACGTGTCACATCGCAAGAGTAAAGTGCCGCCGCCGCCGGGCGCGACGGGTTTTTCTCTCTTCCTGTGTCTCTGTGGCAGGTGCGGGAGAGAAATGTGGGTTGCTAATCAAATTTAATAGCCGGTTCCTGACGCACGGAATCAAGAGGTTTGATCCCAACAGGTTTTCTCTGTGTTCTCTGTGTCTCTGTGGCAAAGTATTTCGCTGCTATGACCGATAAAATCGTTGTCCTCGTCACCTGTGGCTCGGCTCGAGAGGCGAAGCGCATCGCTCGCACTCTCGTCGACGCACGCCTCGCCGCCTGTGGAAATATCCTTGAAGCGCCCGTCCGTTCGATTTATCGTTGGAAAGGAAAAAGCGAAACCGCGCGCGAATTTCTGCTCGTCATCAAAACCACGCGCCGGCGTTTTGCAGCGCTGGAAAAGACAGTAAAGCGCCTTCACGGCTACGACGTGCCCGAAATTATCGCTTTACCCATCGTCGCCGGCTCATCCGACTATCTTGCTTGGATCGACGAGTGCCTCAGCAATAAGCAAAGGGCGGCAAACCGGGTTTAGTACCCGCTAATGTCTCGACGAGCCTTTGGACCTTTCTCGTGCGACGATCGCTCTTCCTTGGTCCCGATGTTTCTGGAATATACGTGTAGTCCTACGGAGTGACTGAAAACGCAGCTCGCATCCATATTTTATCTTCCAGGCGAAAAGGGGTTCCGCCATGAAAATAACTCGCAGGGAGTTCAATCGAATCGCGGCTTTAGGCGCGGGAGCCGGATTGCTTCCGCGCATTTCGCTGGGCGCGGATGACCGGAAAATCGGCTATTGCATCGTCGGGCTGGGGCGTATCTCGATCGGCCAATTCATGCCTGCGCTGAAGCTGTCGAACAAGTCGAAGATCACGGCTCTGGTCAGCGGCCACCGCGACAAGGCCGACCGCATCGCTGCTCAATACGGCGTTCCGTCCAGCAATATTTACAGCTACGAGAATTACGATGAAATTCGCAACAATCCAGGCATCGACGCGGTTTATATCGCCCTGCCGAACAGCATGCATGCTGAATATACGATCCGCGCGGCGAAAGCCGGGAAGCACGTCTTGTGCGAGAAGCCGATGGCCACCAGCGTCGAAGATTGCCGCGCAATGATCCAGGCTTGCGAACGCGCCAACAGAAAACTGATGATCGCCTATCGTTGCCAGTACGAACCGACGAATTTGCGCGCCGTTCGACTGATTCGAGACGGAAAAATCGGCTCGGTCCAATCGATTGAAAGCGCCTTTGGCTTCAGCATCGCGCCACACGAATGGCGCCTTGAAAAGAAAATGTCAGGCGGCGGTCCGCTGGTCGACGTGGGAATCTATTGCCTGAACGCGAGCCGTTATCTTACCGGGTTAGAACCGGTGGAGTTGAAGGGCATCTCATCCGTTGTGGATCGCGACGGGCGGTTCACGCAAGTAGAGGAGACGCTCTCTTGGACGACGAAGTTTCCCAATGGCGCGCTGGCGAGTTGCACGTGTACGTATGGCGGGCCGATGCTCGGCTATTTCCGCGTGCGTGGATCGCAAGGCACAATCATGGTCGAGCCGGCATTCAACTACGATGGCCTGCACCTCTCGGCGCAACTCGAAGGCGGGCAGACCGTCGACTTCGCACCGCACGATCCCTCTCCAAGGCAATTCCTGCGCGAGGCCGACCACATGGCCGATTGCATCCTGCAGAATAAACAGCCCAAAACGCCCGGACAGGAAGGCCTGCGCGATATGGAGTTGATCGCGCGGATCTACCGGTCGTGCCAAACGACGTAGAAATCTACGCTTTTGCGGCGTCCTGCCCGCCAATATTCATGGCGCGGGCTGGCATGGCCCCTTCGCGGCAAGCCCGCGACAAACCTGTGGCTGCGCATACCGATGCAGGTCCTCTTTATTGCCATAGCCTTGTGGTCGGTGCGGTGACCACCTGTTTCTATTCCCACCCGGACGCGATCGCCTTCCGCGTCTCCTCGACGCCGATTTTCCACAGCGCCAGCATTTGCTCGTCGGGCTTCTGGTAGACGCCGGCGAAGTTTCCATCACCGATGTATTCGCGCACGCGCGGCGGCGACATCGAATGCAACTTCGAAACGTCAATCGGCGTTTTCTGCTGCGCGGGATAGGCCACACCTGCGAGCCGCGTCCATGGGAAATTCTCCATCCATGATGCGTGCGACGCCACCGGATCGATCTCCTTCACCTTGGCCCACGTTGCTGGTGCGTTCCACCAGTTATGAAATTTCACACGGATTTCCGGTCTGGCTCGCATGCATTCCTCGACGATCGCCTGCCCCGGCGAATTGCCGCCGTGCCCGTTCACCACAACGATGCGCTTGAAGCCGTGCGTCGCCAGACAATCGATAATTTCCCGCAGCACGCGTCCGTGCGTTTCCGCCGTCAACGTAACCGTTCCCGGATAAGCCATGAAATACGGCGTTATGCCATACGGCAACACCGGGAACACCGGCACGCGCAGCGGCTCTGCCGCTTCTAGTGCGACGCGTTCCGCCAGAATGGAGTCGACCGACAGGCTGAGCTCGCAATGCTGCTCTGTGCTCCCGATGGGCAGCACGCCGCGGTCGTCGTGCTTCAGGTAATCCTCCACTTGTTTCCAATGCATCTCGCTGATTTTCACGTCAGCCCCGTTTGGCGTTCAACTCTTCCTGTTTGTCCTGAGGCATGCAGTCATGTCTGCGACAGGCAGCTCGTCTGCGACATGTGTAGCTCACGTCGTTAGACGTGAGGGTTTTCGCGAGCTACATCTCGAATATCACATCCCCACTTAGCCGAAATCACGAAAGCGCAGAGGTACTCTTGCTCGTTTTCCTTCGGATTTCAAGCCGAGGAGGGATATCCTTCCCGGAACATGAGCGTCACTCAAACGCCCGCAACGGTAGTCGAACGCCATCCGCGCAAGGCCTTCGTCGTTCTCTTCTTCATCGAAATTTGGGAGCGCTTCGGTTATTACGGCATGGCCTCGATCATGGTGCTGTACATGGTGCAGCGCCTCAACATGGCCGACGCGCGCGCCGACATCATCTGGGGCGCCTTTTCCGGTCTCGTTTACTCAACTCCGATGCTCGGCGGTTACGTGGGCGATCGGCTGCTTGGCGCTCGCCGAACGTTGGTGCTCGGCGCCGTGACGCTCGCGCTCGGCTACATCGCATTATCCATTCCTCTCGATGCGACGCTGTTCCCGGCGATGGGCCTGATCGCGTTGGGCAATGGCCTGTTCAAAGTAAATCCGAACAATCTCGTTTCGCGCTTGTACGAAGGACAGCACTCGAAGCTCGACGTACTGTTCACGATTTACTACATGTCGTTGAACATCGGTTCGTTCGTTTCGATTCTGCTCACGCCTTGGATTAAAGATCATCCCACCTGGTTGATCAGCATCGGCTCCTTACGCTTCGATAGCTGGCACCTCGCCTTCGGCATCAGCGCCATCGGCTTGACGCTCGGCCTGCTGAACTATGGTGCATTCAGCCGGTACGTGCGGCCCTACGGCACTGCACCCGACTTCAAGAAATTGAATTGGCCGTTGTTCGGCGGCGTGATCGCCGCGTCCCTCCTGATCGCTTATCTGCTCTCGGAAATCATTCGCTCGCGCGCTGCTGCGCTGGCGGTCATCGGCACGTTCATGGCGCTGATGGTCTACATTTTTATTTACCTGCTTCTAAGCGTGCAGCACCACGAGCGCCGCCGCATGGTCGCCTGCATCATCTTCACCGTCATGTCGATCATCTGGGCTGTGTACAACCAGCAGATCTACACGTCATTGACGCTCTTCGCCCTGCGCAACGTGAGGCACAGCATTCTTGGGGTCCGCGTTTCCGCCGCGCAATTTCAGGACTTGAATCAGTTCTGGCTCGTCCTGCTGGCGTTGCCGCTCGCCTGGCTGTACGACCGCATGGCGAAATCGCCTCGCGGTGATTTCTCGATGGGCACGAAATACGCTGTGGGCTTTTATCTTCTCGCTCTTGGATTCTTTTTGTACGCCGCCAGCGCATTCGCAGCGCACGACGGAGTGGTTTCTTCGTGGTGGCTCGTTGCCGGTTACGCCGCGCAGTCGCTGGGTGAACTTCTGATCAGCGCGCTCGGTTTCTCCATGGTGGCGCAACTCGTGCCGGAGCGTTCGCGCGGAATCATGATGGGCGCGTGGTTTCTCGGCATGGGCATCGGCATGTACGCCGGCGGCGCCATCGCCAGCCTCGCGAGTATTCCGGCCGGAGTCACCACCGCTACGGCCACGCTCCCCTTGTACACGCGCGTTTTCGCCTGGCTTGGCGTCGGAGCTTTGGCCTCGGCCATCGTTGCAAGCGCCATCATTCCGCTGCTCAACCGCCTGATGCGCTTGAATGCCGTCGAGCCCTTCGCACAGCAAGCCTGACGCGAACCCGTTCCTCATCCCTGCTCGATCCGCGTGCAGACCTCCGTACTTGATCGAACCTGTTTGCCTCCGTTCTCTTTTGCGAAACGCGGCGTTATCATGACCGGCGCGTGACGCGCGCAATATACGTGGGGACGCGCAGCCGCGCGCAGAGGCAATCAACTGCATGAGAAAACTTCGCAGCCAGGAATGGTACGGACGCCAGGACCGCGACGGCTTCGTCTATCGAAGCTGGATGAAAAGCGAAGGCTATCCCCACGACCTGTTCGACGGCCGGCCCATCATCGGGATCTGCAACACGTGGTCGGAACTGACTCCATGCAATTCGCATTTTCGCGATTTGGCTGAATGGGTGAAGCGCGGCGTCTGGGAAGCGGGCGGCTTTCCGCTGGAATTTCCGGTGATGTCGCTGGGCGAAACGCAGTTGCGCCCGACGGCGATGTTGTTCCGCAATCTTGCCAGCATGGACGTCGAGGAATCGATTCGTGGGAATCCGATCGACGGCGTCGTGCTGCTGATGGGCTGCGACAAGACCACGCCCTCGTTGCTGATGGGCGCTGCGTCGTGCGACTTGCCCACAATTGGCCTTTCCGGCGGGCCGAAGCTTTCCGGCCAATTTCACGGGCAGAAACTGGGCTCGGGCACCGGCGTGTGGCAAATGGACGCGAAGGTGCGCGCAGGCGAAATGAAGCTCGAGGAATTCTTCGAAGCGGAAAGCTGCATGCACCGCTCGAAGGGTCATTGCATGACGATGGGCACGGCCTCCACCATGGCGAGCATGGTCGAGTCGCTTGGAATGAGCTTGCCCGGGAATGCGGCGATTCCCGCTGTTGATGCGCGCCGCTACACGCTGGCGCAGTTGACGGGGCGCCGGATCGTCGAAATGGTCAACGAGGATTTGCGCATGTCGCGCATTCTCACGCGCGCCGCATTCGAAAATTCGATTCGCGTCAACGCGGCGATTGGCGGCTCGACGAACGCCGTGATCCACTCGGTCGCGCTCGCGGGGCGAGTCGGCATCGAAATTACTCTGGACGATTGGGAGCGCCTCGGCTCGAATCTGCCGTGCCTGGTGAACCTGCAGCCCTCGGGCAGCTATTTGATGGAAGATTTCTTTTATGCGGGCGGCGTGCCCGTCGTTCTGCGCGAACTCGGCGAAGCGGAAGTGCTGAATCGCGACGCGCTCACCGTGAACGGCCATTCGATCTGGGAAAACGTGCGCGAAGCGCAGTGCTGGAACCGCGACGTGATCCGCACATTTAACGAGCCGTTCAAGCCGCAGGGAGGAATTGCGGTTCTCCGCGGGAATCTCGCACCCGACGGCGCCGTGATCAAACTCTCCGCCGCAAGCCCGCATCTGCTGCAGCATCGCGGACGCGCCGTCGTTTTCGAAAATATCGAAGACTTTCACGCGCGCATCAACGACGAGTCCCTCGACATCGACGAAAACTGCGTGATGGTGCTGAAGAATTGCGGCCCGAAAGGCTATCCCGGAATGGCAGAAGTCGGGAACATGCCGCTGCCGCCAAAAATCCTCCGCAAAGGCATCACGGATATGGTTCGCATTTCCGACGCGCGCATGAGCGGCACTGCGTATGGCACCGTCGTGCTGCACGCGTGCCCCGAAGCTGCGGCAGGAGGCCCGCTCGCTCTGGTGCGCACCGGCGATTTTGTCAGGCTCGATGTGCCTGGACGAAAGCTGACGCTCGAAGTCGATGAAAATGAACTGTCCGCGCGGCGCTCGAAATGGACTGCGCCTCCGCTGCCCGAACGCGGCTACGAACGCCTCTACGTCAAGCATGTCCTTCAAGCCGACAAGGGCGCCGATCTCGATTTCCTCGTCGGCCACAGCGGCTCGCGCGTCGGCCGCGACTCGCACTGAACGGCGCTCCCTTTTTTGACTCTTGAGCCTCCAGCGCTCCAGTGAGAAGCTGGAAGTGGTACGACTTTACGCGCGTGCTGTAACAGCGAACGGCACTTCGCCGGCAACATCGTCACGCTCGCGAGCCACGATCAGGTCGCTGCAATCGCTGCACTCATACAGGAGGGATCATGAGCCAAATCGGGCAAATGGAAGTTGGCGCCGAGCAGTCAAACAAATCGCTGCAAGGCAAAGTCGCCATCGTCACCGGCGCGTCCACTGGAATCGGCAAAGCCATTGCTATCGAGATGGCCCGCCGCGGCGCCAGCGTCGTGGTGAACTATATCGGTAAGCCCGATCCCGCACAGGACGTCGTGAAGGCGATCGAGAGCGGCAACGGTGCCGCGGTCGCCATCGAAGCCGACGTTTCGAATTCGCAGCAAGTGACGCGCATGGTGGCGCAAACCGTATCGCGATTCGGGCACATCGATGTGCTCGTCAACAACGCGGGAATCGAGAAGGATATTCCATTTCTCGATCTGCCTGAAGCCGAATGGGACAAGATCATCGCCGTCGACCTGAAGGGCCCGTTCCTGTGCACGCAGGCAGCCGCGCGCGAAATGGCCAAACGGAAAAAAGGAACGGTGGTCAACATTTCGTCCGTTCACGAAGACCTTCCGTTCCCGGGTTACGCTCCGTATTGTGCCGCGAAGGGCGGCCTGCGAATGCTGTGTCGCGACCTGGCGCTCGAGCTGGCGAAGTACAACATTAATGTCGTCAATGTGGCGCCGGGAGCCATCGATACGCCCATCAACGACGCCACAATGAAGGACCCGGAAAAGGTGCTCGCGCTGAAACGCGAAATTCCGCTGGGCCGCGTCGGCCAGCCGGCAGACGTGGCCAACCTGGTCTGCTACCTGGCCTCCGACGACGCGTCCTATATTACCGGCACCACCGTCGTGATCGACGGCGGCCTGATGCACCAAACGCAATCCCTCTAGCGTCCTTGCCTTTGCCCCAGATTCAAATGTAGCGCCGGGGCCCGCCGGCCGTGGCGGGACTTCCGCGCATTTTGCGTCCGATGGTTTGTATCGGGAAGCCCGGCAGCTGTGCTTTTGCCTTGAACCTGAATGTATCTCACCCCTCGTGTCGCAGGCACGTCGCCAGAGGTGAGGCAGTTCCGCCCGACGGGCCGGTGCTGCGAAACTTGTACGTTTCTTCGTGGCACAGCCGCCCCCGGGCTGTGCGAATTCCATTGTTATGCCCATCGCGCGCACACGGCCGTCTATTACTCACATTAGTACGTAGATTAAGTAAAGATAATTCTACGTGACATCTATAAATAAGTTTACTATGCTGCTGCGCAGAACGCGATGGCCCGAAGCCGGGGCAACGCAGAGACCCATAGCGCCCAACTGCAATTCACCGTCACGTTGTTCCAGACCAAACGCTTTTCCCGGTCCGTGCGCCACCGACAACGGCAGCCTTTCTTGGCCGAAGTTTCCGCGATGGGAGGAAAGGGGTCTTCAATGTGGAATAAAGCTGTTCGCGTCATCGATTGGATCATTAGTCTAGGCTCGTTAGTGTTGCTCGCCTACATTGCTCTGGCCATTGTCCCGCACACGGGAAATTTCAGGCTTCCACCTCGTCCCACCGCTCTGCGGTCGGGTCAGCCCGTTCCGATCAGCGGTGTGGACTGGAGCAAGGCCCGCCACACCCTCGTCCTTGCGCTGCAAATCGGATGTCATTTCTGCGCCGACAGCGCACCGTTCTACAAAGGGTTGCTCAAGGAACAAACCGGAGGCTGGCAGGCTGTCGCTGTTCTGCCGCAGCGAGTCGAACAGTCAAATGCATATATGCGGGCGGAGGGCTATTCCATTTCGCAGGTGCGCCAAATGGACCTCGGCGCTATCGGCGTTTCAGGCACACCCACGCTCCTGCTCGTAGACCAGAAAGGGAACCTGGAAAAAGAGTGGGTCGGAGAACTCCAGCCATCCGGCGAAAATGAGGTAGCGACCGCGCTTGGAATCAGCAAACTGGCGCGACGAGAGCCACAGGTAATGCTGGCGGGGATTGGCCTGGAGAGTTTGGCATCGCTCGAAGGCAGCAGGTCTAGCTCCATTACCCGTTCGCAATCGCCAGCGGAGCCTCCGGTAGGTACGAAGAGAGTCACTTTCGGACCCGAGAAGACCGCCCCAGTGCGCATCGTGCAAGTCCTAGAGGGAACTACGGACGTAACCGGAGAGGGGCGGGACCCGGCCACCGGATTGCCCTACAAACCATGGACGGGCAAGCCCTTTCAGGCCGCAGATGACTGGGTGAGTGGCTTGGTGCTCGTACTCAAGAATGCGTCGAAGAAACAAGTAACTGCGGCAGAGATCGACCTGATTTTTCCCCAGACTGGCGCCGGTGTCCCAGGCGATCCCGTCGCTGGGTACTTGCTAATGATAGGAAGGAAGCCGGATCACGCTTTGTACAATCCTCGAACCGGACGCAAACACACTCCGACAGGCGCGGAAACCCAGTCTTTCAGCATCATGCCGGGTCAAGAAGCCCGAATCGCTCTGGCCCCGTTTTACGACGCGATAAAGGCAAATGTCGAACAGAAGCAGCCCATGTCTACCGTCCGTATCTGCGAGATTGCTCACGCGGTTTTTTATTTTGCCGATGAAACGAGGTGGGAGGGTGGAATCTTCGAGAAGCCTGTCCCGAACGTTCCGGGCGAATACATGAAGATGACGCCACATGAATGGAACCAAACAACGCCCACGAACTGATTGTTTGCGGAGCAAAGGAGGCGTTCTCATGAGGTTCGCTAAGATCGTGCGGTGTGGCTTGCTTTGTGCGCTTGCGGTGTTTTTTTGGCTTAGGCCGAATTCGTTGCGGGCACAGGTTTATAACGGCGACTGTCAGAGGTTTGACACGATGGAGGATTGCTGTGATGACGTGCCGGGCACCAATTATTGCACTCGCGATAACTGCATAAACGAAATCGAGGGCTCCGCCGGGGACGGCCAGGACACCGAAGTCGTCCAGAGTGCGGGCTGTGTTCCTGAGTTCCACGCGCCGACTGGATCGTGCCCTAACTTTTCCGAGTACGTACCGGCTTACAATCCGGACTGCGTGAGCTGTGGGGGAACGGGCAATCCCTGTTACAGCGATGACGACTGCTGCGACGACCTAATTTGCTCGAATGACACCACTGGCGAACCGCTTGGCGTTTGCAAATCGTACCAATAAAATTGCACCGCGCGGCATGCAGATTGTGGCGTTCACTAGCGGGTAGCCATGGCACAGTTTTTGCGCCGTGGATTTCCACTTACGACGCCTTTTGAAGCTTTTCGTCCCGAATCACCTCCGTGATTCTGGCGGGTGTGCCACGCTGTTCGCCGTTCTGCGAACGGTGCGTGCCTTTACTCCTGTCGAACGTCATAGAGTCAAATACCTCCAGGGGCATCTGTCCCGTACCGGTACCTGAAACTGCCACTTTTCCATGAGGCATTTGTCCCTGCTTCCCGCGCCACCATCCGTAGAATTCGCTAGCCATCCGTAGAACTACGCAACGCATTTTCCGTAGTTTTGCGATCTAGTCAAAATCTCCTTTCCCTGCTAGCGTGAGTCGATTTTCATGTGAGAAAAATTCCGTGAAGCCTAACGACATCGTCGGTTACAGACCCCATCAGGTCGCAAGATTGCTCCGAAAAGGACGTAGACCGTGGGCTCCAGGCGAGCGCCCAGCACAACCAGCAGAAAGCTCTCTCTTCCCCGGCGGAAACGTTCGTCTCCTGACCAGCGCGCCAGACTCGGCCTTCGCCGGGTCAAATAAAATTGCAACTTACCCCGGTCCTACCGTACGCC
>JBOGNK010000041.1:0-14432 GCA_050747085.1 Candidatus Acidiferrales bacterium | reverse complement strand
GTCTTATACAAACTGCCGCCGGACTCGGCATCTGCCCGGTTCGAGGCGTTTAGCGTTAGTCCTTCCGGCGAACTGTACGTCCTCGGCGTAGCCCGTGAGGGCAACAGCGACTCTGACGTGCATCATTACGTCTTCTCGTTTGCTGATGATGGCAGCATGGCAGATAAGATGCGGGTCGAAGCATCACCATATCTATCAATCGACACCTTCACTGCACTCCAGAGCGGCGCCTTTCTGGTCGCTGGAAGGTTTGTAAAAGCGCCTGGATCACCCGAGCCGCCGGGCAAGCGCTATACTGCGCTTTTTGACGCATCCGGAAGATTGGTCAAGAATCTCGACGCAACAGGTAAGGTCGGGAGTGGCGAGTATGCGGGTACAGCCGTGACTCGCGGCAAGGACGGGTATACGTACTTTGTAGATCAAACGGAGATCCTCGTTGTGTCACCGGGAGGCGACACAGTTCGGCGTCTGCCTTTCACGAATCCGTACTCTGGGTCCGCTCCGACCGCGATACAGGTCTCGCAGGGTATGCTATCGATCATGTTGTCGAAGGTCGATAAGGACGGCCGAGTCGAGCCGCGTTACCTTCTTCTGAACTCCCTCACCGGCGACGTGCAGGGCTACTATCAGCCATCGGATGAGCTTGGCAACGAGATGGTCTGTTTCTCCCGGACCTTCGGGTATACCTTTCTTCACCGGACTGACGGCGGCAACAGTCTCGAAATTCTGACGGCAGCGCTGAGATAGCGAATTCTGGCAAGCCTAGACGTGCTGCTCGTGAGACATGCCTTTAGCAACCGCGTGCTCCTGCCGATTTGCATTTTTCTCTTGCGGATTCACAGGGAACGTGAGTAGAGTGTGCCGACCGGTACTCTAGTTGCAGTCGGCATCCGTGTGAGCCACCCAGGGCCAGTGGATGCGCGAGGGGAGTGAGGGGCGGAAGCTTGACCTGCGTCCTGTCGATCGCCAATCAAAAGGGCGGAGTTGGAAAGACCACCACTTCTATCAACCTTGCAGCGGCGCTCGCGCTGAAGAAGAAAAAAACCCTCCTCATCGATCTCGATCCTCAGGCGAACTCGACGATCGCTTTTTTCGAGCACAACGACAATCTTCCGACGATGTACGACGTTTTCGCGGAGTCGCGCGCCGATTTCGCTAAAGTTATCCGCCCGACGAAAGACGAGAACCTGTTCGTTGCACCGGCCCGCCTGGCGCTGGCGAGGCTCGAACAGCAACTCGCCGGCCAGTTTGATGCGCCTTTCAAGCTGAAGGACGCGCTCGCGCCCGTCCTAAAGAATTTCGACTTCATCGTCATCGATAACCCGCCCGCGCTGGGCATTCTCACGGTGAATGCGCTGGTGGCGTCGACACATCTTCTCGTTCCCATTCAAGCTGCCTACTTCGCAATCGAAGGCACGGACGATCTGCTTGAAACGTACGCGCGTATCCGCGCCCGTCCCAACCCCGACCTGAAAGTGCTGGGCGTCCTGATCACGCTATTCGACAAGCGCACGAATATTTCGCGCGACACCCACGAACAGATTCGCGCCACGTTCGGCGACGCGCTCTTCAAGACGCGCATCAGCAAGAACGTGCGCCTGGAAGAAAGCCCCGCCTACAAGGAAACCGTCTTCACCTATGCGCCGAAATCTTCCGGCGCGGAAGAATACAAGAAACTGGCCCAGGAGGTATTACAACGTGTCCAAGAGGATCGGGTTGCCCGTCACTCTCAAGATGCGGCATGACGCGCACTACGTTGAAACTCTGACGAGTTTTAGCGGCGCGTCCGTCGGGCGCATGATCCCGATCGACAAGGTCCGTCCGAACCCGGACCAGCCGCGCAAAAATATCGGCGACGTAAGCGAACTTGCCAGCTCAATCCGAGAGAAGGGCGTGCTTGAGCCTCTGCTCGTCCGCTACATTCCACGCGAGGACATCTATTACATCATCTCCGGCGAACGCCGCTATCACGCTTCGAAGATTGCCGGACTGCACGAGCTTCCTTGCATCGAGAAGATTGCCGATGACGCGGAAACGCTCGAGCTTGCGCTGATCGAGAACTTACAGCGGAAAGACCTGACGCCGTTCGAAGAAGCTGACGGCTTGCAACGTCTGGCTGACCAGTTCGATTACACGCACGACGATATCGCGAAGAAGATTGGCCGCGCCCGGTCGTCTGTAACCGAGACGATGTCGCTGCGCATCATTCCCGATGATGTACGCCGGGCCTGTATCGAGAGCGGGATCGCATCGAAGTCGGTGCTGTTGCAAGTGGCGCGCCAGCCGAGCGAAAAGAAAATGCAGGAAATGGTGCAGAAGATCGTTCAGGGCGGAATGACGCGAGACGAAGCGCGCCGCATCCGGCAGGAAGAGACCACGGCGGCACCGCGCCCGCAGCCGTACGTCTTCAATTACAAGGCGCAAGACGAGTCGTTTCAGGCGCGCTTGCAATTCCGCAAGAGCAACGTGAGCCGTGAGGAATTGATGTCCGCAATCCGCGCCATCCTTCGCGAAATCGAGGCTGGCGCCTTCAACTCTTCGGCCGCGTAGCCGGGCCGATCCTGCGCCAAGTCGAAACCGCCAGCACATCTCAAAGGTCGCGTCGACTTCGTAGGGGCAGGCAGCCTGTCCTCGCCGCGAGCCCCTCCGGCGGCAAAAATGTCTACTTCCCGGCGGTGATCGAGCCGCTCGGTATGTGGGAGCCAGTGCAGCAACTGGCAAAAAGCTTCCCGTCAAGCGGCTTCACAGGTTGTTCTTTCCCTTTTTCAAACCCCTGCCGTTCTTCTTGCTGTTCAGGTTTTTGTGTGACTGTGCCATCGGTCGCTTCTCTTTTTCCCCGGTGCTCGCCGGCGTGTCCGACTTGCTCATGGCCTGGCCGGGGTGCTCGTAGTCCCGATGCTCCGAACGGACTTAAAGTTTGGGACTCGATCTGTCCACGTGCTTAGTGATAGTGATTCCGGAGACTGTAAGCGTCTGCTTCCTTTCCAGCTTCTTACCTTTGACGAGTTTCTTGGCCTTCGCGAGTTTCTTGGTCGTTGCCATTTTCCCCTCCTTGAAGTGGAGCCTGCTGGGCTCGCTGATGCAAGTGCACATCGGTAGCCAAGTGCGCTGCTGTTTTGACGCTGGAGTTTGCGAAGCAGGAGAAGAACTTAGGCGGCACGACGGGCGCTTCGCGAGCCTGAGGGGAGGCCGGTGTTGACTTTTTTTGCGATCCGCTGGCTTTTTTCAACAGGCGCCGCTGCTCGACGGGAAGCTCTCAGCGTCAATAGCCAGATGTGTGTGTCCAGCAGGAGTTTCAATTTTTGAGCGCCTCAATTTCCTCTGCGTCAATCACAGGAGAAACGATGCCACCAAGAATGTTCATGCGCCTCGCCATGGACCCCATCCAATCCTTTCGCTTGCGTTTGGCGTTGGCGGAACTACGTGCACGATGACCCTGACATGCTGCGTCGCCGTCAGTCGAGCCTTCGTCCTGTTCACCTGCTGGAGCAGGGAGGAGCACCTGGCCTTAAATTCGGAAATGTCAATCGTCCACATCGTTTGTGGCTCGCCATCCAATCGATTTTGGTTGCGTTGCGCCTAATGCTGCTCCGAGTCGGACATCTCGCTTCGATTTCTTAGGTGGTTCGTGCTCGCTTTTGGTGCCATCGGATATTCTGATTCTCCTGGCCTGACAGTTACGTTGAAAGCCCATTCCATGGAGCGGCGAGACGCATGCGCTACGTCAGGCACTGAACTCGACGAACGAAACCGAACCCGTGATTTGAGACAGCGCAGTCTGTCGGCGCACATTTCTCAATAACCTCTCTGCCAATTCAATGAAGGTGTCGGCTATCGCCCAGTAATCTGCTTCTGAGGACGCTTGAGCGACACAGCCAGGCCTTCCTTGAAGCAGCTACTTTCAGGAATCGGTGCGTAGCTGACATTGAATTTTCCCGGCGGCTTCAACGGCAGTTTCAAATGCCTGAGAAGTTCCTCGTCTGGTTCCTGTGTCGGTTCGTGCTTAACGCAGTTGGCCAAAAGCCGCAGTGTTTCCATGGCACTGCCCCATTCAGGAAAAGATTGCAGGTTCAGCGCTATCTCCACGTCTTTCCAACCGCCCTTGCGTCTTGTGCTCAGTACGTTTCGTAGATATTGGTGGCGACTTATACTTGGACCTACACGGGCGACGGCGCAGGCGGCGAGCAAGGCCAACTCCCGTTCAACGTGGTGACGAACTGCAACCAGCAGGAGCAAACACACGTCGTTGAGAAACGGCTCATCCTCAAACAGCCATTGATCATACGCGGAGTCAGCCGGCTCCCCTTTGAGCGCAAGTCGGCGTTGTCCTTCCGTCCTCACTAAATCAAGGATGCCTCTTGCGATCTGAAGGTCCATAGTTTTCCGGAGCTAGCGCGTGCGTTCTATCGGCACGGAAAAGCGTCGGCCATTGCGCCGGCAACCAAGGCGCCGGCAGGTTCGTTTAGCTTTGCCGGATTGTCGGCGAGATATTTAGCTACCACACGGAGAAGTTGGTCGGTGGCCGCGTCCGCCGATATGCAGATGCTTGGCTGTTTCTCCACGGCACTGACGCCAACGAGCGAGTCTACGACTCCGAGCACATATCCCTTACAGAAAGAGCCATCGACCGCCTGCTGTATGTCATCGATGGCCACTCTCTTTGTGCCCGGGCCGAGTCTCGCGGCTGACTCACAGTTCCGCAAAAGTCCGACCCTGATCCGCCGTGGAAAGTAATCATAGCATTGGCGTCGTGCTCTCGCTGCAAGGGTTGTTGGACCAGCGCCGACATCAGTAACACCGCAAGGCCCACCAGGAGGCGTGTTGAGTCCATAGAAAGGGACCTCGATATCTAAAAGTCACGGATACGTGACGTTGAGTCTAGCACGCCGGCGGGATTCTGGAGCGGGGAGCGCACCGAGGCTGCAAAGCCTCCCCATGAAAGGTCGCTATGGAGCTTCAAGGGGTTCTGCTTCACCCCAGGCCCATGATGTGGAAGCCGGCGTCGACGAAGAGGATGTTGCCGGTGACGCCGCGGCCGAGTTCGCTCCCGAGAAAGACGGCGGTATCGGCCACTTCGGCAATGTCGGTGTTGCGGCGGAGCGGTGCGTGTTGCGGCATCAGTTCCCCGATCTTCGACGAGTCCTTGATGCCGCGGGCGGAAATGGTCCTGATGTAGCCTGCTGAAATCGCGTTGACACGGATATTTTGCGGGCCCAGTTCGCTCGCGAGATAGCGCACTTCCGCTTCGAGCGCCGCTTTCGCGACGCCCATCACGTTGTAGTTCGTTACCACGCGCGTCGACCCGAGATATGTGAGCGTCATGATGGAGCCGCCGGCTGTCATCAGCGGGGCGAGGGCCTTGGTGACAGCGACGAGGGAATAGGCGCTAACGTCTAAAGCGAGCTTAAATCCGTCGCGCGACGTTTCGACGAAGGGACGCCCGAGATCTTCGCGATTTGCGAATGCGATGCTATGGACGACCACATCAAGTTTGTGGCCGGCGGCCTGTAACGACTGGGCAAGCTGGTCGATGTCGGATTGCTGCTGGACGTCGCAGGGAAACGTGCCGGACGCGCCGAGCTGCTGGCCGAGGTCTTCGACGGTGGGTTTGGCGCGTTCATTTTGGTAGGTCAGTAGCAGAGTAGCGCCTTCGCGGACGAAGGCTTTGGCGATCGCGTAGGCGATGCTCCACTGGTTCCAGACACCGAGGACGATTGCCGTCTTACCTTCCATGAGCTTGGACATGGCCCGACATTCTAACCGGAAACGCGATCCTGTTGGACCGAAACCGCGCAAGTAGACGGACAGCGTGCGAGGAATGCGGGGCGGTCACCGAATTCGCACAGCCGGGGGCGGTTGTGCCACACGGGCAAAACCCCAACAACCCCAACCACCACCGGCTTCGGCGCGGCGCGCTTAATGGGATTAAATCCGTCGCTCTACTGGCGGCGTGAACCGGGACGAGTTGCGTTGGTAGCGGAGCCGGCGGGAAGAGCGTGGCTAGCGGAGCAGGCGGAAGAGTTGGCGGAGGAGTTCCTCGATGAGGGGCCACATCGCGGCGATGATGCCGACGGTGGCGGCGGCTTTCTTCTTGCGCGAGCGGCTCCGGTCGCGCAGCGCGGTGGGTGAAGCATTGGGCTGGTGGCTTGGACAGAAACCGTTGTCGAGCGCCGGGCGATAGCATCGCTCGCCCGCGGGTCCGAGATACAAACACGCCGATCGGGTGGGAATCTGGAGGTTCGGAAGTTGAGAAAAGACGGGCTGGTCCGGATCAGAGGCAGAGCCGCGGAGTTGATCCGGGGGGATCTGCGGAATCGATTCAACCGGCGGAGGCCGGAAACTCCGATCGCGGGCGTTAGAAGGCGCGGATGGGCGCACTGCGCTGGAGCGAGAAGCCGCAAGTCGCGTCCCGCGGGCGGACGCATCGGACGCATCTATCGGGGACGAGCCCCACTCGCCTGGGCGATCGTATTCTTCTGCGTTATTGACCATTTCGCGCCGGTCCATTGCTCCCGCCTTTTCCGGTCGGCAGAATTTAGAGCGCCCCTAATCGGGGTTTTTCGCCAGGATTACAGCACAGGAATGTCTGAAACTCGCATTGCGCCGTCCTCGGCTCATCCAGCGCGGATGAACCTGGAGCCTTATTCTGCCGAAATTCGGCTGGAAAAGCTCACCCTTGGGCTGGACAACATCCATTATGACGTTTATCTGAGCCCGAAGTTCGTCGAGTTTGCGCGAAAGTACCTGCTCGACCTGGTGCGGCAGTTCGTGAACTTGCCGACCGGCTTCGGCAAAGACCGCAAACAGCAGACAAGCTTTCCGGAGCATGGCGCATTTCGCAAGGTACTGACGGAGATTCTGCAGGAATCACTGACACGCGCGAAATTCCAGGGCTCGATCGAGACGGACGTTCTGCACCAGCTCGCGCTGCTGAAACACATCAGCCAGGAGTTGAGCAACCAGTTTTCGACCATTCTGGTGGAATGCAAGGAGTACATCCGTTCGCGAGGCGAACACTTCGAACACAGCGAGCAGGCACACGTGCTGCGGTCGAAAATCTCGGATACACAGGCCGAGCGGAAGAGCGTGATTCGACAGGCCGGCGAGACACTGTTCCGCGTATGGCGCGAGATCGAGGACGGGCCAGTATCGAAGTCGCGAGGCGCGCTGTTTGGCGAAGATTTCCACGATGTTTACGAACAGTTGCACAGCCGTTTTCTGTTTGTCGACGGCGGGACGGACGATCACGTACTGCTGGAGCACTACGTCCTGCTCGGCAATTTCAGCAGCGACCCGGACCGTTTCGACGTGTTCGACGCCCTGCTGCTGGATTTTATCCGGGAATTTGTGGTTCCGGACGAGAACGCCGAAGAGCTGAGCCGCGCGCACAAGTCGCACGAGCGGATGCTGGAGCAGGCGCGCTCGCTGCATTCGGAGCTGGCACGCATCGAACAGGAAATCGATGAAGCGTCGGGACGCTCGGGCGGCGGTGACGATGGGTTTTCGCGGCTCTTCCGGCGTTCGCCGGCGAATGGGGGCAAACCGAATCGTGAAGTGGCGGAACTGAAGAAACGATTCGCGTCGCTGGGGAAACAACTCGAGGACCTGGCGCCAAAAATCGACGCGGCGAAACAGAGGATGGAGTTCTTGACATCGGAGTGCCAGAGCCAGCTGGGAGATTATCTGAACCAGCCGGCGAACGCGCGAAGGCTGTTCGACGCGGAAATGCCGATGGAGGGGAACGAGCCGCCGGCGGAAACACGCGCGCAATTGCTGGATGAATGGATGCACCGGCTGGAAGAGCGGGAGCTGCTGTTTCACGTGGTGGCCGGATATGAGGTGCGGCGGGTTGCGCCGTCCTATTCGCCGCCGATCCACCTGCAGCAGCTGAAAAAGGCGTTGGTGAACCGGGACGAGTTCAAGCGCGTGGAGCAGACCATCGAGAAGTTCCCGGCACGGAAGACGTCGATGAAAATGCTGGAAGATTCGGCGCGCGCGATACGACGGCGCTCGCAAGCCGAGACGCGCGCGACGTGCCTGCAATTCACGGAAGACTTCATGCGACTGCGGCGCGATCGCAGGAATTATCAACACGTCGCCGCATGGATGGAACGAATCAATCTTGTCCGGTCGGAACGTTCGCGCGAGCTCTCGCGCGTGAACAAGAGCCTGTACGAATTTTTGCATCCGGACGAGGGCCGGCCGACGGAAGATCCGATCCTGAACCACACGATTATCAAGGCGGACGTGCGCGGGTCGACAGGAATCACGAAGGATTTGCTCGCGCGCGGGATGAATCCGGCTTCGCACTTCAGCATGAACCTGCACGAGCCGGTAAAGAAGATGCTGGAGCGCTACGGCGCTTCGACGGTGTTCATCGAAGGCGACGCGATCATCCTGGCGATTTACGAAAATGAATCAACACAGGCCACACGCCGGGCCGTGGCAAAGGCATGCGTTCTGTCGCGGGAAATCGTGGTGGTAAGCGCGGCCTACAATCAGCGGGCAAAATCGGCGGACCTGCCGCCGCTCGAAATTGGGGTGGGAGTGGCGTTTCAGGATTCGGCGCCGTCGCTGTGGATGGACGGCGATTCGAAAATCATGATTTCGAAAGCGCTGAACCTTTCGGACCGGCTCTCGAGCTGCACGAAGATTACGAAACGGCTCTTCAAGGATAATCAGTCGCCATTCAACGTGTTCGTGTTGCAGCCGTTGATGGAAGACGCGGCGGCAGACGAAGGAGAAGAGCTGCTGGTCCGCTACAACCTGAATGGGATCGAGTTGAACGAAGAAGGATTCCAGAAGCTGAGCGCGGAAATTTCGCTGCGTCCGATCAGCGGGAGTTTCTCGCTGCCATGGGGCAAGGAAAAGGTGCAGCTGTATTTCGGCGAAGCGCCGCTAGGGACGTCGCTGGAACCGATTGTGATTCGCAAAGGATTCGTGCGCCAATTATTGGCGGGTGGGAAGGTGGGTGCGCCAGGGACGCGGGCGTATTACGAGATTTGTACCGACGCGAAGCTGCTGGAACTGGCGAGGAAGAAGGTTAGTTCGGCGCAGTGATTGACGCGAATAGACGATGATGCGCGGCCGTGTTCGCGGCGGGCAGCCGCAGAGAACTCTTCCGATCACGGGTCAATCGTCCCTCCGGGACTTTTGGGTTTCAATTTGTGTCGCGCACTTCCCGGCACTTCGTGCCGGGCTAAATACAATCGCCGCTCCGCGGCTTTGGGATTCGCGTCGAACTGACAGAATCGCGTGGCACGTTCGCTTCGCTCAGTGTAAACGAGACCCGCCGTCCAGATTGGCGGGGCGGGCGCTGGCTCTACCATGGCAAAAGCGGGCGCCTGAAAAGCAAGGCTGCCGCTACAAAGGCAAAGGCCTCAGCCCATACGAGGGGAGCTGCTTGGGCCAAGCGCGGCGTGGGACATCATGCCGGGGCTGAAGCCCGGCGCTACGTTTAAACCTCGGGCAAGAGCGCCCGCCTGAAAAGGAAGGCTGCCGCTACAAAGGCAAAGGCCTCACCCTTTACGCCCAACGAGATGGTGGGCAGGGTCCGCGGTTTCATCGTTACGTTGTTGGTGCGTCAGAGCGAATTTCGTATTCGCTTTGCACGAGGCCGGCTTTATAGGAGCGGGTCGCGACATGTTGAAGGTTGATGTCGCGCGGGAGCGGCCCGAACAATGGGATGCCCGAGCCGATCAGGATGGGCACACGCGTGATCACGAGCCGGTGGATGAGTCCGGCGGTGAGGAATCGCTGAATGGTGATGCCGCCATCGATATAGGCGTTCTTGAAGCCGCGCTCGTTGAGTCGCGCTACGATTTCCGCAGGTTCTCCCTTCATCTGCTCGACAACACCATTTTTGATCGATGAGAAATCGACCGGAAGAGTGCTGAGGACAACGACCGGTTTTTTTCCGTATGGCCAGCCGCCGAATGTGAGCACAACTTCGAAGGTTTTGCGACCGATCACGATGACATCGACGCTGGAATAGAATTCCTCAAATCCGTGAGCTTCCTGTCCTCCGGCGTCGAGGAAATCGAGCTCGTGATTTGGCCGAGCGAGAAAACCGTCGACGCTGACGCCGCAGAAGACGGAGAGTTTCATGAGGAAGCCTCCTGAATTGGTGGGCTAGTGTATTTGTGCGAGGCGGAAGGAGCAAGGAAGGAGGTTGGGAGGTTGGGTCTCCGGCCACGTTTCCCGGCACTTCGTGCCGGGTTAAGTACAATCGCCGCTCCGCGGCTTTCGAATTCGCAGCGGGCTGATAGAATCGCCCCGCTGCAGGAGGCGGATTTCGCCGAACGGCGGGGCTAGGATGCTAACGCTCGTTCGCGTTACGTCCGATCCGCACAAATCGCCGGCGAGACGCAGGCGCTACTAAGGCAAGAGCGCCCGCCTGAAAAGCAAGGCGGCCGCTACAAAGGCAAAAGCGTCCCGTTGGCGCGCAGGGCTGCGCCGCTTGATAACTGTGCGATTGTAGTCGCAAGACGAAACAGTGGTCGCGAGACAAACGATGAAAGAGTTTACAGGGAAAGTGGCGCTGGTGACGGGGACGACGGGGATCGGGCGAGCGGTGGCGGTGCGTTTTGCCGAAGGTGGGGCGGACGTGGTGGCGTGCGGCATCGAGAAGGCGGCGAACGAGGAGATGTCGCGGCACGCGGCGGCCGGTGGATTGGCGATCGGGGTCGAAACGTGTGACGTGTCGGATGCTGAGGCGGTGTGGCTGCTGGTGAGGAAGATGGTCGCGCAATTCGGCGGGCTCGACATTATTGTGAACGCAGCGGCAATCCATCCGTTCGGAAGCGTGGTGGACACCGATCCAGAGACGTGGAGCCGGGCGATAGCAGTAAACGTTGCCAGTGTGTATCTGACGTCGCATTTCGGCATACCGGAAATGAAGAATCGCGGCGGCGGAGCGATCATCAATCTCGCGTCGGTGCAGGGATACGCATGCCAGCGCAGCGTGGCGGCCTATGCAACGTCGAAGGGCGCGATACACAGCCTGACGCGCGCGATGGCGCTGGATCATGCGGGCGACAAGATTCGCGTCAACTCGATTAGCCCGGGCTCGATTCGAACGCCGATGCTGGCGCGGTCGGCGCAACACTTTGCGCCCGATGTGCCGGTGGAAGAATCCTTCCTCCGATTTGGATCGCAGCATCCGCTGGGACGCATCGGCACGCCGGAAGAAGTTGCGGAGCTAGCGGCGTTTCTCGCGTCTGAGCGGGCCGCGTTCTGCACGGGCGGCGATTACCTGATCGATGGCGGTCTGCTGGCGGGAATTGGCGTCGAATGATTTCAGAACTGGGTACCGGGTCAGTTTGAATTTTGCGTACGCAGAACGCGAGAACAAGACCCACCGTTCGCAAAAAGCGCGAACGATAGGGCACCCGCGAGGTGGAATCGTCGGCCTCGGTTGGAGGTGGGACTGGGGCTTACGGTATGGGCATCCAAGCCCTGCGATTTTTGCACGTCAGAGTTTGAATCATCAAACCCTGAAACCCAGAAACCCGATGTCGCGATCAAGAAAATTCAAACCGATCCGCTGCGGAGAGCCGGTGTGCGTTGCGCCGACAAACGACGTGTGCGGCGAGGGGCTGGTGTGGCACGCGGGGCAGGACGCAGTTTATTGGGCGGACATCAATCGTTTCCTGATCCATCGTTTCACACGCGGCGACGAATGCGTGCGCACGTGGCTTTTCGACGAGCCCGTCACGGCGCTGGCGCTAACGGATCGCGACGATACGCTGGTTGTCGTGCTCGGATCGAAGGTGATTTTGTGGGAGCCGCGCACGGACCGGCGGAGCGCGCCGATTTTTGCGCTAGGCGGTTGGCCGAAGGTGCGGCTGAATGACGCGCGCGTGGATCCGCGAGGCTCGTTGTGGATGGGGTCGATGCGAAACAACGTGAACGCGGACGGTTCGGAGTGCGAGGCCGGCGGACGCGATGGCGTGCTCTATCGGCTGGACCCGGACGGAGCGGTGACGGAATGGTGCCGCGAGATCGGCATTGCGAATACGCTGGCGTGGGTCCCTGACAGAAAGCGTTTCTATTTTGGAGACACGCTGCAGAACGTCATTTGGGCGTATGACTACGACGCCGCGAGCAGGTCAATCTCGAACCAGCGGGCTTTTCTGCAGAATTTCAGCAGGGGATTGCCGGACGGATCCTGCGTGGACGCTCAGGGCTACCTTTGGAATTGCCGGTATTACGGCGGCTGCGTCCTGCGCGTGGCGCCGAGCGGGGATATCGATTGCGTGGTCGAAATGCCGGTGCCGAACGTGACGACGTGCGCGTTTGGCGACGCGGACGGCAAGACTTTGTACGTGACGACAGCGCGGTCGGAGAAGAGTCCACACGATCGGCTGGCCGGAGGGCTGTTCGCGATGCGGACGGATGTTGCCGGGCAGGCGGAGAATCGGTTTGGCGCGTCGGGAACCAGAGGCCGCAGATGAGAAAGCCACAACGGAAGTGCGAAACCAGATCCCTCACCCACATTTCCGCACAAAGCGCGGAACTGGGTTCGGGATGACAGATGCTATTTTCCGGACGTAACGTGCGTGGCTGTGAATGGATTATTCGACGGCGACGGAATCGACGCGGGCTACCCGGCGGACGCAGTCGACGAGGTTAGCCAGGCCGTCCGTTTTGGCAGCGGTGGCGCTGATGCCCAAAACCCCAACCAGGGACTCGCCGACGTCGTAGGTCGAAAGGAGAACGATTTTCGATTCTGGAAGCCTTTGACGCAGCACGGACGCGACTTCGATTCCGTTCAGCATCGGCATCCTCAGATCGAGAACAACCACGTCGGGCGAAAGTGCTGTTGCCTTATCGACGGCGTCGTAGCCGTCGAGCGCTTCGCCGCAAACGTGGAAGCCCGCATTCTCAAGTCCGGTACGCACGATAAGCCGCGTTCTGGCTTCTGGATCAGCAATCAGGACGTTGGTCGGCATTCAGGTTCAATCTCGGCGGGCGGGGGCGGCCAGAGACGGGCCCACAATGGCCGAAAGACCTGATATCGGCAATACGGATTGCGCTGTAGATTTTGCAGGGAGCGGGCTTAGCTGCGCACTATGAAGCGTAGGCTCAATCCTGCGTTTGAGAGCACAGACAGCGCCACCAAAGGCAAGCCACGAAATGCCACGCGAATCCCAGCGGCGGTGCCAGCCCAAGTTTTCGACGCTTCGCCTGCTATAATCCGCGACGGAGGCGAAAGGGGTCCGGTGATCCTCGTGGCCTTCAAAGCCATTGATCCGACTCTTCGCGAGCCGGGTGGTGGGTTCGACTCCCACACGCTTCCGCCAACGATTGCTGACCAGATCGCTTGCCTCCAGATTATCGCTGGGGGCAGGTTCGCTCTCTCCTGACCGACGACACGTAACGACAGCGAATACGAGACATTTGGGATTTATACGTTACGACAATCAGTGCATACCAACAGCAGAAATACAGAGAATACTGTAGAGCCTCCGATACAGGCTTGTGCTATCAAGGGCGGTCGTGCTGCCTTTATGGTCTTGTTGTATCGATTCCCCGCATGTGCCGGAAGCACTGCTTTGCGAGGATGCTGAGGACGAGCGCCTGCAGACGGCGCTTGCGGTTCTACATGCATTGGGTACCCCTGCCGAGTGCGAGAGCCGCGGAACGGCGGCTGGGTGCACTCGGTTCATCAACCTGACCCACCCTGCCGTCAGGGAGAGTAGCGATGAAAAGCGCGCGTAGTGGCCGGAGTGCGACGGCCGAACCGAACGTTAACGTTGCCGGCAATGGTAGCGGCGCGTCGCATACCGACGGCGACGCGATCGATCTGAATGTCCTGCTTGGGGCGTTGCAAACGATGCGCAATGGCGACTTCTCCGTCCGCCTGCCCGGTTCCTGGACGAAAATCCCCGGAAAAATTGCAGACACGTTCAACGACATCGCCGCTGCGAATCAGCGGATGGCCGAGGAATTGAAGCGCATGGTGCAGGTGGTAGGCAAAGAAGGACGCACACGCGAGCGGGCGCGTCTGAGCGCGGCAAAGGGCTCGTGGGGCGACATGGAAGTGTCGGTGAATACGCTGGTTGAGGACCTGCTGCGTCCGACGGCGGAAGTGACGCGGGCAATCGCGGCCGTGGCGCAGGGCAGCCTGACGCAACAGGTGCGGCTAGACGTGGATGGACGGCCGCTCGAGGGCGAGTTTTTGCGGTCGGCGACGATCGTCAACACGATGATTCAACAGTTGGGCGTTTTTACCGCTGAGGTGACGAGCGTGGCGCGCGAAGTGGGCACGGATGGAAAACTTGGCGGCCAAGCGCAAGTGCCGGGCGTGGCGGGAACGTGGAAAGACTTGACGGATTCGGTGAATTCGATGGCCGGGAACTTGACGGCCCAAGTTCGGAACATTGCCGAGGTGACGACTGCTGTGGCGCGCGGCGATTTGTCTCGCAAGA
>JBOGNK010000040.1:0-5536 GCA_050747085.1 Candidatus Acidiferrales bacterium | reverse complement strand
AGCTAAGCAACACGGTATGGCGATCAGTGATTTTCGTATCTCTGCCGCAAGCATTATTTACTCCTGATCCAACGCAAACATTGTCGTCTGCGAATAAGCGTTCGGCCCGAGGAGGCTGACGCTATCGATGCATTCTGTCATAGCAAGCAGCGGCAGCGCTCGGGCAGCGCCGCGGCGTCAAACCTATGACTTACGCCAGTTCGTGAAGCGCTTCCGCAGCGCCAGCCAGATTCGTCAACCTCATTTCCGCGTATTTCCGTGAGAGCACGACGCCGGGAGCGCCAGCCTGTAGCGCGGCCAAAACCGCTGCCTTCACGTCAGCAGGCTGAGTTCGCTTCTCATCGAGCGCAGTCGGAATGTCGATATCAATCCCGGGATAAATCGGAATCGCACCGTCAACTTCGGCGAGCGCGCGGCGCGTCTCTCGCGCAACGTACTCGGACGACATCCCGGTCGTCGGCAACTTGCCCAAGGGCGCTTCATCTTCGTATCCGAGCAGCCGATAGTGCAACGAGAGCACTTCGTCCGCGGTTAGATCGCGGAATACCGTGGAATGGACGTTTTCGATGTACCGCGCAAACCGAGGTCCGGCGCAATTGTTGTAAGCACAGGGCTTGAGGAAATCCGCGGACTTGGCCAGCCGCGAGTAATCCTGTTCCGCCTGATAGAACGGACTCATCGTAACAAGGTGCATGATGTGCCAGCCGACCTGCGCCTTTGGGTTGATCTCCTTAACGGTGTGGTACAACAGCGCGTAAACTTCCTCTTGGCTGCGAAACCAGAACCGTTGCCACGCAATAAGTTCGGGATATTCCAGCAGCAAACGCCAGAAGGTTACGAACGGCCCGGTTGCGCTGTTCCTCTCTCCCGCACCACTTTGCCCTCGCGCATGCTTCACCCACTGGCCAAGCGCCACGAAACCCTGCCGCGCACGATCGACATTAATGCCCTGCGCCGCTGCTTTTGCGACGCAATACTGGCAGAAACAATAGCTGGAAGACTCTCCAGTGAATCGCCCAAAGTGGGCGCCGATCATGTTGTTCAGAGGCCCTTGGCGCTCCGATTCCCACATCATTCCGTCGAGTTCGTTATGGGTGAACCAATCTTCCACTAACGCTGCGAGAAAGTCGCGCGCATGAGGATTGTTCAGGCATGTGCTGCCGCCCGTTCGGCCGTCCATATAGACTTCCGCAATCTTCTCGAACCCGGGCATCAATCGCGGATTGTAAGCTTCTTCGAAGAGGCAGTACGTACGCATGCCGCGCGCCTTCGCCTTGGGAATCACGTCCGCGAGAATGTCGAAATCGCCTAATTCCGGCGCGCGGACGTTCTTGATCACCGATTTGGCGTCAAACTTCGCGTGCAGTTTGGTATAGCTCCCGCCATGGACTTCGTCGTATTGCTGCGCGCCATGATCGGGCAACGGCAAACCGGGAATTTGCCGTCCTGCCAATCCGCGGCCGTAGGTGAACACGGCCGGCATAAGAACATTCACGCCTCCCTTCTGCTGCAGTGTGTCCAGCACTCCCTCGACACCCTCATCGACGAATGAGCGCGCGCCTATTTGAATCGCGACGAACTTGTCCTTTCCCCCAGCCGGGGCCGCTGCCTGGCGATTCGCGATAGCAGTTGGAAGCGCATGCGCTTTGGCATGGCCGTTCGCGACCATCGCAACGGCGGTCATTTCCATCAGGAAATCGCGACGGGACGGACGGTCCCCATTGTTCGATTCTCGATCCATGGATTACCTGTGAGTGCGTGGAAGCGTCAAAACCCGTCAATCTTGCGTCGAAACACGGCAGGAGTACAAGGATGAAAGCACCGAGCATTCGGGTGCGCTAAAAAGAGCGAACGCGATACGTGAGTCATCGAACGGGGGTATTCACTTCAGGCTGATCCGAGCAGAATCCGTCTGTGAGCGTTGCGAAACACGGCGCGCCAGTGACGCCTTGATTGTATAACCCGCTCCGCGGACGGTCTTCAAATGTTCCGGCTGTTCGGCATTCTTTTCCATTTTTTCGCGCAAGCGGCGGACGTATACATTCACGCTACGAGGCGTTACAAAACGCTCGCTGCCCCACACGCCATCCAGCAATTGATCGCGCGAAAACACGCGATTCGACCGAGAGGCCAGGTAATACAACAGTCGGAATTCCAACGTGCTAAGAGATAGCTGCTTTCCTTCCAACTCGGCGCGGTATGAAACAGGATTAATACGCAGCGATCCGATCTCAAGCGGCCGGGCCTCATCGCTCGGCCACTCAAGCCTTCGCAGAAGCGCTTTGACACGCGCCACAAGCTCGCGAGGGCTGAACGGCTTGGTGACATAATCATCCGCGCCGAGTTCGAGACCAACGACGCGATCCGCTTCATCGCCGCGCGCGGTGAGCATCAGTATGGGCAAACGATTTCAGTTTGTCGTCTCGGCGAATCTCTTTGCAGATTTCCAGGCCCGATACTTTGGGAAGCATCAAGTCCAAGACCAGCACGTCAGGCGGCGATTTCTTGATTTGGCCCAAACCGCTCGCACCATCTCCACAGGCGAGCACCTGGAAACTCTCTTTCTCAAGATTGTAGCGGACGAGCTCCACGATGTCCTTGTCGTCCTCAATGATTAGGATCTTCGCGTGGGGATTCACGGTCCTGTGAGCATAACTAAGGACTTGTTCGCCAGCAAGAACCGGTGAGGATTGTTAATGGATTTTCACACAGCTTCGCGAGCGGCAGCGTCACCGTAAATCACGACGTCCTCGAGCCGCGCGCCGGCAGTTACGACACCGATCCTGGAAAGCGCCCCGCGCCGCGGCGCAGCAAGGGAGGCGTAGCGCAAAGCACAACGCCGAGCGCGAGAAGAATGAAAGAACTCGGCTCTGGCGTTGGGACAGTTGCGCTTCCGACTGTCACGGAGCCATTCGTTATCGAGGCGTCCACCAGATCGCCCTGCGAATCCTGCAGTATGAGGTTTTCTATGGCCAGCGAACTCGTCCCCGGTTGCCAGGGCGTTGAAATCGATTTGCAACAGCATGCCACCGCCGTCCACGCCTGAGATCGCGCTCAGCAGCGTGTCAGCATTGAATGTGATGCTGCCGCCGGTATTGTCGACAACACCAGGAATGCAAAACGTGTCGCCGCCACCCGAGAGGAATGTGCCTTCCAGGACGCCATCGGCTTGCAGAACGGCGGGGTCGAAATTAAGGTCCAACTGAAAATCGAAGATGTCGGTTGCGTTTTCGATGTTCGCGTCGACGGTGAAGGCATCGCCTTGAGAAACGGTCGCAGGCGAAACAACGTTGACCGCCACTCCATCAGCAAAAGAGAGACCGGGCAGAAGCAGCGCGGCTAGCGCCGCGAAAACCACCGCGATGACCGCTCGCTTGTATTTCATACGCTCCTCCTATTTGCAGGTCGTCCCCGCAGGCACCAGTTTCGCTTCAGCCGAAAGGTCGATCACATTCACGATCCCGTCGCCGTTCGGGTCTCCGCGCGCGTCGAAGCCGGCCTGACCGGTCTTCTTGCCAAACGAGGCTTTTACGATGTTCAGGTCTGCGCAGTCAACGACACCATCGCCGTTAAGGTCTCCGCGAACTTGCGTTTTGGGGTTCACGTTTATCGTCACTGAAGCGGCCGCGGAAATGTAATCCACCGTGTCGGTGGCGACGAACGTTGCTGAGAGCGTCTGTCCGGTACCCACTGACAGCACAGTGCCTGCTGGCGGGACATACGTGAAGGTTCCAGGAACATTGGCTGCCGCGCTCAGTTGGGTGGATCCTAGGGCGGTGCCCTGGGTGATGTCCGCTGGGTGTGTCCATGTAATGAGGGGCGTTGTCTTCGTGATAGTGAGGGACCCAGGTACAAAGCTGATCGAATAATTAGGCGAACTCACGCCCGAGCATGTGATCTCGTACGGGCTGCCGCTCACAGGGCCAGACGGTGTGGCGGCGCTACTGCACGCGAGCGTACCGACGAGCGACGCGAGGGTGTCACCATTCACGAATCCACCGAACGCGGCCGTAAATGACGGATTCGCCTGACCGAACTGCCTAGTGGCGCCGTTTGCTGAAACAGTCAGAGGCGCGGCAGTGACCGTCAGACTACCCGGAACGAACGTGATGGAATATTTTTGCGAGCTGAGCCCCGAACAACCGATGGCGTAACTCCCGACGGAGATTGAGGGGACCGCTGTCGTTCCACAGTTCAAAAATCCGTTCAAGGACGCTAGCGTGTCGCCGTTGATAAATCCGTTGTAGTTCGCCGTGAACGGAGGATTCACCTGGCCATATGGCCGCGACACGCTTTCGGGTGCGATCGCGAGAGGCACTAGCGCGGCATCCTTCACGTTGATGACGACCGACGCCGAGGCGGAATTGTAATCGACATCGTCGGAGGGCAGGAATGTGACCGACAGGGTCTGCCCACTACCTGCTGACAACAGTGTTCCCGCAGTTGGGACATAGGTGAACTCTCCAGGGACGCTGGCTTTCGCGTTCAATTGTGCGTCGCCGAGCGACGTGCCCTGTGTGATGTCTGCGGGATTCACCCATGTTCACGATGGCGTAGCTTGCCGAATCGTTAGGGTGCCGTTGACATTGCTGGTGCTGCCGGCAAACGCGCTCGCCCCGCTATGAGCACCCTGGATTGCGTAGCTTCCTGCCCGCGTTCCTCCCGGGACTGTGAACGTAGCAGCGGAGTTTCCGGCGGTAACGATTCCCGACGTGATTGTGCCGAAATCGCCGAGCGTGAAGGTGACCGTGCCACCATCCACTGTGGCCCCGGTGGTGGTAACGCGCGCGCTGAGAGGAATCGTTTGATCCGCCGGACTAAACGTGATCGTCGCGCCCGAAACAGAGGTAACGGTTTGTGCGACGGCTTCCGGCGTCGATACCGCACCAAGCAAGCGCTGATACATCGTTAACAGATTTGACGGCGCTTCCGTCGCGGTCGGATTTACACGGTAAAACGTATCGAGCGCTTCATTCGCTTCCAGGAAAGCCAGCGTCGGATATCCGGCTTTCTCAAGAACATTAGCCGCCGCGCTCGCCGCCAGTGGGTTATCGGGTTGGGCCACGCGAACCTGCTGCGTCACGTTGATGGCAGTGTTGACATCCCCCACGTTCAGCCCAAACTCCGGTTTGTATCATCGCCTTTTGAAATTGCTGGTCGGATGTGAGCGTGCCCGGCTCCGGAGCGATCGTGACGGCGAGCGGGGGCGATTGCACAGTTCCATTCCACCCACTCGAACCGGCAATCTGAATTGTTGCCGTAACCATGTAGTCGTCGGGTGGCAATGACGAAACGTCGCCAGCGGACAATTGCCAGTCCGCGCGGACGTAGCTCGTTGGCATGAGCGTCAACGTCGGATCACTTGGCGTACCCGCAAGCTTCAGCGGCCAAACAACCGCCTGTCCGGTACTGTGACCCAAAACCCGAAAACTGACACAGAGGAAATTAGAGGTAAGCTTGGGCGGAATTCCGGGGAGAGGAGACGAGGACGATGCCCAAGAAGGGTCACACGGAGGAGCAGATCGTCGCGGTGTTG
>JBOGNK010000039.1:0-23559 GCA_050747085.1 Candidatus Acidiferrales bacterium | reverse complement strand
CGTAACCGTCGGCAACAGGCAAAGAATGCCGGCGAGACTTTGCAATACCTTCGTGGATGAAGCTCTCGAAACCATCGTGAGTTGACTTATAATCTGCCGTTCGCTACGGCATCTCCTTGTCGGGAGGAAATGCCGGACTCGTCGTGTGGTCGCGAATCGCAGGGAAATTATTTCGCGGACGTTTGCGTCCGAGCATGCGAGCTCCCGGTAGCGTCAGTCTAAATTTTAGGTACTTTATTAACGTTAGGGGTTTGAATCATCAAACCCTGAGACCCGGCTGTTTGCCGATGCAGGTGAGGCGCGCAAGGAGAGTGCGCATGAAGAGTGTCCTGTTGTGCCTGATTGCAGCTGTAGCGATCGCGATTCCAGCTCGAGGGCAGAGCGTGGAGGGCGAGTGGCAATCGATCGTGCCGGTGTCGCGCGTCGACCGGCCGATCACGGTGCACCTGACGAATGCGGGCGGAGCGATGCGCGGGCTGCTCGACTATCCCGACGATTTCGATTTTGGCAATCCGCTGCGGGGGCTTGAGTTCAAGGACGGGAAGCTCACGTTCCGGCAGGGCGACATTTCGTTTGAGGGGACTCTTGCCGGTGATGGGAACACAATCACCGGAACCTATACCGTCTATAACACGCAGCTAGCCGGAACACTGAAGCGGGCGACGGCTCCGCCAACGAGGGCGGAAGAGGCAATCGAAAAACTGAAGAGCTTTACCCGGTTGCCCGCGGACGAGTGGAAATTTCACGCTGGAGACGTTCCGCATGGCGAGGATCCGAGTCTGGACGATTCAAGCTGGGAGACGGTGCGTGCGGGCAGTGAGGCTCCGAACGATGCGGTGTGGTATCGGCGCGAAATTGAAGTTCCCGCGAACCTGAACGGATACGACCTGACTGGAACGCGCATCTGGTTCCAATTTGTAGCGTCGGCGAACGGGCCGATGCCGCAGATCATTTATTTCAACGGCCGGCGCGTGGCGCTGGGAAACGATCTGGAACCGATCGTGCTGTTTGATAAAGCGCAACCGGGCGACAAGGTGCTGGTGGCGGTGAAGCTGTTGCACACCGTGGACCGCAAAAACTTCGCAGGGGCGGACCTGAAGATCGATTTCTCGCCGGCGCGGCCGAATCCGTCCGATCTGGTGCAAGAGATCGAATCCGTTGCGCTGCTGACGCATGAGCAGAGGCAGAATTCGAGCGCCGTGCAACAGGAGTTGGAAACAGCCGTGGACGCGATCGATCTGGTGGCGCTGCATCGGGCGCAGCAGCAGCAGTTCGACGATTCTCTAAAGCAGTCGCAGACGGCACTCGACAAGCTGCGGCCGCTAATTCAGGGGACGACGGTGCGGCTGACCGGCAACTCACATATCGACGCCGCATGGCTGTGGCCATGGACCGAAACGGTTGGCGTAGTACGCGACACGTTTGGCACGGCGCTGCAACTGATGGATGAATATCCGCAGTACACGTACACGCAGTCGGCTGCGCAATACAACGAATGGCTGGTGGATAAGTATCCGGACGAATACAAGCAGATCCTCGATCGTGTGAGGCAGGGACGCTGGGAGTTGGTGGGAGGGATGTGGGTAGAGCCGGACCTGAATATGCCGTCGGGTGAATCGCTGGTGAGGCAGTTGCTGGTGGGGCAGCGATATTTCAAGGACAAGTTCGGCGTGGTGGCGAAAATCGGGTGGAACCCGGACTCGTTCGGGTACAACTGGCAGTTGCCGCAAATCTACAAGCGGTCTGGCATCAATTATTTTGTGACGCAGAAAATGGCGTGGAACGACACGACGCAACTGCCGCTAAAAGTGTTCTGGTGGGAGTCGCCAGACGGCAGCAAAGTGCTTACTTATTTTCCGCACGATTACGCGAACGGCATCGATCCAGTGCGGATCGCGGGCGACGTTGTGACGGCGCAGAGATTCAATCCGGGTTTGAACGAGATGATGCATCTCTATGGCGTGGGCGACCATGGCGGCGGCCCGACGCGCGCAATGCTCGATAACGGAGTGCACTGGTCGGACAATTCAAACCTGGTATATCCGCCGGTGAAATGGGGCACGGCGCAGCAGTTCTTCACCGACATTGAAGGAAGGCTCGACACGAAGGACTCGCCTGTGTGGAATTACAAGACGCTGGCGACGGGCGACACCTCGCTTCCAGCCGCACCGGCGGGTGAGATTGCGATTCCAACGTGGAATGACGAGCTGTACCTGGAATATCACCGCGGCGTGTTCACCACGCAGGCGAAGCACAAAGAGGAAATGCGGGATGCGGAGACGGAGATGCTGGACGCCGAAAAGGCTTCGTCGCTCGCGTGGCTGGACGGGGCCTCGTATCCTGACGGGCCACTGACGGAGGCATGGAAGAAAGTGCTGTTCAATCAGTTCCATGATTTGGCGGCCGGATCGGGAATCGCGGCGATCTACAAAGATGCGGACCGGGACTACGACGTAGTGGCCTGGACGGCGAACGATGCAAGTATCCGGGCGTTTCATCGGATTGCGAGCGAGATCGACACGAGCACGACGACCGGCGTCCCAGTGATGGTGTGGAATCCGCTGGCATGGACACGCACGGATCTGGTGCGGATCAAAGTGCAGATGCCGTCAGCCGAGCCCAACGGAATTGCGGTTGTGGATGCAAAGGGCGTGCCTCTGCCGATGCAGGTGCTTTCGCAGGACGCGGCGACGAGTTCGTATACGCTGCTGGTGGAGGCGAAAGATCTTCCGTCGATGGGGTATGAGGTATTGCACGTTGTGCCCGGAACGCGACCCGTCGCGAGCGACCTGAAAACAAACGAGCTGACACTCGAAAACAATCTGCTGCGGGTAGTTGTGAACGCCAGGACGGGTTGCATCACCAGTTTGTTCGACAAGCGGACGAATTTCGAAACGATTGCGGCCGGCCGCTGCGGAAACGAATTGATCGCGTTCAAAGATACGCCGAAAGATTACGACGCCTGGAACATCGACGCCGATTTCGACAAGGTGTTCACGAAGCTCGATAAGGCTGATTCGGTGAAGCTGATCGAGCATGGGCCGTTGCGCGCGACGATTCGCGTGGTGCGAACGTGGGACAAGTCGAAATTCGTGCAGGACATTTCGCTCTACGCGGGGCTCGACCGCGTCGATGTGGCGAACGACATCGACTGGCACGAGACGCACATTCTGCTGAAGGCCGCGTTCCCGCTTGCGGCTTCGAGCAGCGAGGCAACGTTCGAAATTCCATACGGCTCGATCGAGCGGCCAACGACGCGCAACAACAAAGTGGAAGACGCGAAATTCGAAGTGCCGGCGCTCAAATGGGCCGACCTTGGGAATGCGGAACACGGATTCAGTCTGATCAACAATTCGAAGTACGGGTACGACTCGATCGGGAATGCGCTGCGACTTTCGTTGCTGCGCTCGCCGACGTGGCCCGATCCGAATGCCGATCGCGGGCGCCAGCGCTTCACGTATTCGCTTTATCCGCACGCGGGCACGTGGAAGCAGGCTATGACTGTGCGTCGTGGATACGAGTTCAATTTCCCGCTGACCGCAATGCAGCTTGAATCGCACGAGGGCAAGCGGCCGGCCGAACACTCGTTCGTTTCCGTCAGCGACCCGAACGTGGTGCTGACCGCGATGAAGAAAGCGGAGGACGCAAACGGTTTGATTTTCCGCTTCTACGAATGGGCGGGCACGTCGGGTACGGTGCAAATCAGCGTTCCGGCGGGAGCAACGTCCGCGACGCTGACGAACCTGATGGAACAGCCGGAGGGAGCAGCGCTGCCGGTGCTTGCAAATCACGTCAGCGTGCCGGTGCATCCGTACGAGATCGTTACCGTGCGTGTCGACTATCCGCACGCGGCAAACAAGCCCGCGGGCGAGTGATTTGTGGCCCGGGCAATGAATGGAGTTTGCGACACAGCGAGTTGCGAGCAACGCCGGGTTGCCATAGCTAGCGCAAGGTGACCGAGGTCGCTGCGTCGGCGAAACGGCGTTAGCGGATGCGAATTGCGCTGCGTGGCGGGACTTGGTCGGAAGAGAGGCCGAAATGCGCAGCCATTTCGCGACGGCCACGCGGCGTCAGTTCCACAGCTCTGCTATCAAGGTCGCGCGCGATCCATTTCCTGCCAAACGCGAGTTTCAGCACCGCAGCTCCAAGCGCCCCACCGAGATGCGGGCGGCGCTCGCTCCAATCCAGGCACGCAAAGGCAAAACGGCGGCGTAAGGCGCGAGTGGCTTCGATGTCGATGCCGAGTTCCTGAAATCTCTTCGTCCCCTTCGAAGTCACAAGATAATCCTGGTTGTCGGCGCCTATCGGTGATAGCCATCCAAGCGCATGGAACCGATCGTGGAGCGAGACGCCCAATGCTCCCGCGAGATGGTCATAACAACTGCGCGCGGCGCGCAAATGGACCGGCGTGTTGGGGGTGAATGCGCGAGCGGGTCCACCCGCAACGACGCTGAGCGCCTCGAGCGCGGCGGCGACCTGGGGCCCTTCGAGACTGTAATAGCGATGGCGTCCTTGGGCGAAAACTCGGACTAGACCGCGCGCCTCCAGCAATCGCAAATGCGCGCTGGCGGTGGACGCGCTCACCTCGGCAATTGTTGCGAGTTCGGTGCTTGTATGCGCATGGCCACGGGTCAGGTAGTAGAGCATTCGGGCGCGCGCCGGCTCGCCAATAGCGGCGGCAATCAAAGACGCCTTAACATCCGGACTAGCAGCATTCATATTTCGATGGTAAGCGAAGTATCGCAGTTCCACAAGAGACAGAATTCCTCTCGCGTTCGGAGGCCGAAGCGGGCCGAGCCGGCAAAGCAGCGACGGCCGGTGTCGCGGTGGTCACATGGAGCGCGCGCCGATTGTGGGCCTTCGAGGCACGTCGCCGGACTCCGACGAGCGAGGGAGAACGATGGCCGGTACCTGCTTCATCCGATACCAGATCGATCCGTTTCAGCAAGAGGAATTTAGAAAATACGCCGAGAACTGGGGTCGAATCATTCCGCGGCTGGGTGGACATCTCGTTGGATATTTTCTGCCGCACGAAGGGACGAACGACGTAGCGTGGGGACTGGTTGCGTTCGACAGCCTTGCGTCGTACGAGGCGTATCGTACACGGCTGACGTGCGATCCCGAGGCGCGCGCGAATTTCGCTATGGCACAAAGCAGGCGCATAATTCTCCGGGAAGAGCGGACGTTCGTGGAAGTAGTGGAGGGAACGTTCGAGATTCCTTCTCAGAATGGAAAGGTTTCCGTGCAAGGGGGCGGCTGATTCTTCATGACGACGCAAGCTGAAAAAGGGCAAGCTTTTCGTGCGCTCCACGAACGCAATCAAGCCTTTATTATCCCGAATCCGTGGGATGCGGGGACGGCGCGCCTGCTCGCGCACCTGGGTTTCGAAGCGCTGGCCACGACGAGCATGGGTTACGCGTTCTCGCTCGGGAAAACCGACGGGTCGCTGAACCGCGAAGAGACGCTCGAATACGCCGCGGTAATTGCGGCTGCAACGAATTTGCCGGTGAGCGCCGATTTGGAGAAAGGCTTTGGCGACTCGCCGGAGGAAGCTGCCAAGACGATACGCCTGGCGGCAGCGGCGGGAGTTGTCGCTGGATCGATCGAGGATGCGACGGGGCAGGCGAACGATCCGATCTACGAACTGGGGCACGCCGTCGATCGAGTGCGGGCAGCCGTTGAGGCGGCGCGGGCGCTGCCGTTTACGTTTACTCTGACTGCTCGCGCGGAAAACTACCTGCACGACCGGCCGGACATCAAAGACACGATCAAGCGGTTGCAGGGGTTCCAAGAAGCGGGCGCAGATGTTCTGTACGCGCCGGGACTGCAAACCAAGGACGATATCGCAGCGGTGGTACGTTCTGTCGACCGGCCAGTGAACGTGCTGATGGGCTTGCGCGGAGTGCAACTGAGTGCGGCGGAATTGTCGGGCATAGGCGTGAGGCGGATTAGCGTTGGCAGTTCGCTGACACGCGCGGCGTTAGGCGCGTTCATGCGCGCGGCGAAGGAGATGCGCGACAAGGGAACGTTCACGTTTGCGACAGAGGCGGCGAATTCGGGCGACATTACGGCGATTTTCAAGCGATAAGCGCCGGCGGTACCGGCGAATGCCCGTTAGATAGCACGAGTGCGGCGTTCCGTCGAAAAACCCTCCGGGAAAGATGCGGCCCGCGAATAAAGGCCAGCGTTCTTCCTGGCGCGATGAAAAGCGTATGCGCGGTCAAGCGTGCATTAGAAACCGTACTTTGCCGCGACCGCGCCGTCGGATTTCCGGACTAATGCCATCGCTGCATGTCCCGATCGCAGGCGCAACTTCAATTCTGCGTGGGTCGTCTTGTCCACCAGGTCGAGATCGCAATCGTGATCCGTCTCCGAGGCCATGACGTATAGGACGGAATCGCGCAGAATCGTCGGGTAAATCAGGACGCCCGGCGCCGGCGGCGATTTCAATTCGAAAGGCGACGCGATGCCGACGCCGCTGAAAACTGCCGAGTAGAGCTTCGCTGCCGCCGTCGTTTCTTCGGCCAACTCCACAGGGTATGGCCCCCAGAAGATATGGCCGGCTCCAACGGCGAGCTGTTTCAATTGCTGACCTCCGTTGAACTCAAAGGTTTCAAGCCAGGTCTGCGCGTTGAAGTCGAACGACAGCGGGATTGTTTCGCCGTTCACAGACAGCTGTGCGTTATGAATCGCGAGCGGTTCCACTTTCGCTCCGTCTAAGCCGATCGCCCGGGCGCGATCGACACGATGCCAGTGCGTGTCGCGGCCGATCGGTCCGGTGATCAGGAGATTGCCGCCGGACTTCACGTAGGCGAGCAGCGCATCCCAGGTGGAATCGGCAAGCGCTTGCGGCGAAGGCAGAATCGCGAGCTTCGGATGGCCCATGTTCGGCACTTGATTCGCTGCAATCACGCGGACCGGCATTTGGTCGACGTATGCAGCAGCACGGACGGCGTTGCGTTGCGCCGAAATCTGCAATTCGCGAATCGCGGAGAATTGGGCTGCTTGCGAAGTGATGATGGCTACGTCGGCGGGCTGGGGATCCACGAGGCTTGCGTGGATTTCGGTCGCGAACCTGGCCATGTTGCGCAGGACGGTGGCTTCGGGTTTTTCGGTTGCGTCGGCGCGCAGGGCGCCAATCGGAACTTCGTTTCCGGCGGTCATAAAGTCGTTCGAATTCCACAGCCACTGAATCGCGCCTGAGCCTTCCACGAACGAGAGCGCGACCTTGCGTTCCAGAAGCGACGCGTATTGTTCCGGCGTACGCCGTGCGATCTGATCGAGCGTGATCTCGCGCTGCAAGCCGGTTTCCTGGATGAGCATCGGCAGGCCGGGCTGTTTCGCGACGAGCGAATCCCATAGGAGAGCGTCGTTGTTCCACCAGGAATGGTTCGTGGTGAAATCGACGTAACGGTCGAAGAAAGCGGGCGAGAGGCGATCGTCGAACCCGCCTTCATCCTGTCCAATGGTGATGAGCTGCTGCGAGCCGGTGGCGCGAATCGCGGAGCGCAGATTCTTGACCCAGTTCGCAAAAGTATCCTGCGCGAATTCGAAGAAATCGTAGAGCTTCAGGGAATTCGGGCCGGCGTACATTCCGCGCGGATCGAATTCCTGTTCTGTGGGAACGGGCAGGGTTGCGCCGGATGCGATAGAGGGAAGATTCCAGTCGTCGGCGAGCGTCGCACGATCCGTATAGCGCGCATTCAGCCATCGATTCCATGCCGATAGCTCGAACGGATCGCCATTCGGCCGCATTTTCCACGTGTATTTTGAAAAACTGGGCTCGTTGATCAGGTCCCAGGCAAGGAAGGGAACATCATGGAAGCGCTCGACGACGGACGAGATTAGATTTGTTTGCCGCCGCACGGCTTGGGGATCGAAATATGCGTTTTCACCGCCGAGCACGACTGGAAGAAACGCGAAAAACTCGAATTGCACGGGCAGGCCGTGGCGTCGAGCCGTCATCAGAAAGGCTTCCATGGTTCGTAGGGTGCGCTCGTAGGGGCGGCCTTCCTCATCGCAGAATTTGTCCCAGCCCGTCCACCAGCCGGTGCGAATCATGTTTAGACCGGCATCGCTGATCTGCCCGAGGTCTTCGTTCCAGACGTAAACGTTCGGATGATCGAAATAGAGGCGTTGGACATCGCTCGCCATGTACGTTGTGCCAACGACGGCGAGCGGCTGGCCGTTCAACTCAAAATAGTTTGGATTGACGCTCAGCCGAGGACCGGAACGCAAATAGTCGAGATCGCGAATCCAGAATCCGGAGTGATAGATCGCGCGTGGCTGCGAGCCGTCGAGCAGTTCGGCGGTGACAGTGAAGAGACCGCGAGTTTTCGGCGGCGGAATCACAACCGGCAGCGAAGAGGGAAGTTTTACAGATTGCGTGAGCGGCGAGGCCTGCGGGTGATCGTTCGATGAGACTGTGATTCGCACGCTGAGGCCAGGTTCCGTCGGCTCGGCTGATTTCCAGCGGATATTCAGTTCAACTGGTTCGCCCGGCAGATAGAGCGGAAGAACCGGGCTGACGACGAATTCTTCCGCGCCTTGTTGTGCTGCGGAGGCGAGCGCGGAAACGATCTGGCTAGCTTCGGAGCTGCTGTAGAAGTCTGGCGAAAGATCGGCGTTCAGGAAAATCCAGCGGCCGCCCGCGAATTTGTTGCGGACGTGGTCGATTCGAATGGCGGGGGCCGACATGCGGCGTCCATTTCGCGTGCCCCACGCGAGAGCGTCTAGGCGGGCATCGAGGCGGCCTGCGGAGCCATCGCGAGTGTAAACGTCGGAAGAAGTGAGGTGAATGATCGGGCTGAAGGCGTGCTGCCATGAAAAGCGCGGCAGTCGGTCGACGATTTCGGGGTTGTCCTCAAAACGATAGCCCGCTGATCCGGGCGTTTCCTGATATTGGTCAATCAGCAGAGGAAGAATGTCGCGCACGCTGTAGGCGCGCAGATGCCAGCCCGAATTATCGCGATAGGCGGCACGCGTGAACGGGCGTCCACCAAGGACGAGCAAGTTTCCGCCGCGTTGCAAGTAGGCGTAGATGTCGGGGCATGCGGCTTCGGGATACGCAGAACCGTAGGGAAGAACGAGCAGGCGAGTTGACGCGCCGGCAAGCGCGTCGTGAAGCTGATCTGTCGCGACGAAGCGCGCGCCCGGTATGAGTGAGGACAAATCGGTTTGCGACGGCGAGGCGGTATCCGCGGTCGGAAAGTGGTCCTCGTGGAAAACGATGACCCCCGACTGCTGCGCACGCGCGCTGGGAGCCGTCATCATGAGAAACAACGTCGCATAGACAGTAAGTAGGATCAGAACGGCATTTCTTCTCATGTATGATGGCTCCTCGGAAGACGCTGTTTTAGGACAAGCGCGGCTGGCTTGCAATGAGAAGTTTGCGCCGCAGGCGGGGGCTTGAGCGTAACTAGGAATGTCCGCCGAAGCCCGTTCGGGTTTGGACGCTCGGGAAATGATGAAGACAATCGAAGGCCTTAAATCGCGCTTTCGGGAGGTATATGGCCAAGAGCCGGCCGTCTATCGCGCGCCCGGGCGCGTTAATCTGATCGGCGAGCACACGGATTACAACGACGGATTTGTTTTTCCTGCCGCGATCGATTTATTTACGTATGTTGCCATCGCCCGGCGCGAGGATCGACTGATCCGCGTGCACTCGGAGAACTTTGGCGAGAGCGTGGAGTTTCCTCTCGACGCGAGACGAGAAAATGTTCCGCCGGGGTGGACTCGTTACGTTTTAGGCGTCGTGTTGATTTTGGAGCGCTCCGGCGATGGTTTGAACGGCGCCAACCTGTTGATTCGCGGAGAAGTGCCTATCGGGGCGGGAGTGAGTTCATCGGCTGCCGTCGAAGTTGCCACTGGATGCTCGCTGCTGGCGAATTCCGGACTTCCGATTGAAGGGCGCAAACTCGCTCGAATTTGCCAGGAGGCCGAAAATGTAGTCGTTGGGACGCGGTCGGGGATCATGGATCAACTTGCGTCGGCCTGTGGCGTCGCAGGCCAGGCGCTGCTGGTGGATTGCCGGTCGCTTGATTTTCGAGCGCTACCATTGCCGGATGGCATTCGGCTGGTGATCTGCAACACGATGGTGAAACGAGAGCTTGCGGCGAGCGCATACAACACCCGGCGGGCGGAATGCGAAGAGGGCGTGCGAATTCTCGCTCAACGTTATCCTGAAATTCGTGCGTTGCGCGATGCGACGATGGAGCAGCTTGAAAGCTGCCGCGCGGAAGTGCCCGAGAATGTGTTTCGGCGCTGCCGTCACGTGATCAGCGAAAATGCGCGGGTGCTGGATGCGGCGCAGGCTCTGGAACAAGGGCGGCTGGGCGATCTGCGGCGAGCGATGGCTGAATCGCATCGGAGCTTGCGAGACGATTATGAGGTAAGTTGCAGTGAGCTCGACTTGCTGGTCGAACTCGCAAATCGCGAAGCGGGAGTGCACGGCGCGCGGATGACCGGTGCGGGCTTCGGAGGATGCACGGTCAATCTGGTGGAGGCCGATACGGTTCCGGAGTTTCGGGATCACGTCGCGTCGGGATACGAGCAGCGGATGCGAATCAAGCCGGATATCTACGTTTGCGATGCGGCGGATGGAGTGAAGCGAATCGACTAACGTTCAGATTGGGCAAGAGAACCGATCACAGCAGATGACATTCGATTTTGACGAGCAGCCTCACCGAAGATTTAACCCTTTGCTATGCGAATGGGTGCTGGTGTCGCCGCGTCGCACGCAGCGTCCGTGGCAAGGGCAGGTCGAAACGGTGCCGCAGGAGACGACGGTTTCGTACGATCCCGCTTGCTATATGTGTCCGGGGAATACGCGAGCGAACGGAGCAAAGAACCCCGACTACGAGGGCGCGCTAGTTTTCGATAACGATTTTCCCGCGCTCCGGCGTGGAACGCCCGACGAGGTCGTCGAAGACGGGTTGCTGCTTGCTCGCGGCGAGTCCGGCGTCTGCCGCGTTACCTGTTTTTCTCCGCGCCATGACTTAACACTTGCTGGGATGGAACCCGACGCGATTCGCGAGATTGTTGATGTTTGGGCCGAGCAGTACACGGAGCTGGGCGCACTGGAAAACATTCGGCACGTGCAGATTTTTGAGAATCGCGGCGCGATGATGGGAGCGAGCAATCCGCATCCGCACTGCCAAATTTGGGCGACGTCGAGTCTGCCAAATATCGCGGAAAGGGAACTGAACTCTTTCGTTTTTCATCGGCAGACGAAGAATCGATGCCTTCTTTGCGATTATCTGGGCCAGGAAGACAAGGCGCGTGAACGTCTGGTCCAGGAGAATGAGCACTTCAGCGCGGTCGTGCCGTTCTGGGCGGTATGGCCGTTCGAGACGATGGTCGTTTCAAGGCGGCATGTCGGTTCCGTAGCCGAGTTGTCGTCCGCCGAACGGGACGCGCTTGCGATGATTCTTAAGGAATTGACCACGCGGTACGATCATTTGTTCAACGCTCCGTTCCCGTATTCGATGGGTTTTCATCAGAGCCCGACGGATGGCTTTGCGCATCCCGAATGGCATCTTCACGCGCACTTTTATCCGCCGCTGCTGCGGTCGGCAACGGTGCGAAAATTCATGGTTGGATTTGAAATGTTAGGGACGCCACAGCGCGATTTGACGGCTGAACAAGCGGCGGAACGGCTGCGAGCGGTTTCGCGTCGATGAGTGCGATACACAAGTCGATTGAACTGGAGAGCAAGAACTGAACCGGTTCACGGTTGTTTGGGGCAAGGACGCAAGGAGGCAGGAGGCAAGGAAGTACCAAGACCAGGCCGTCGGTCGCGGGCGATGTCGCGCCTAGCTGTGCAGAACGACTGTCATCACTTTCAACGCGTCAGGCGAAGCGCTCAGACGGATGAAATGGCATTACGAAATGCTCTCGCAGTCGTTGGGCCGAGCGGGTTGTGCGAGGGGCTGGAAACTCCGCAGGACGATTAAGGAGATTATGGCGATTTTGGTGACGGGTGGTGCGGGATACATAGGGAGCGTGACGGTGGAACTGCTTCGCGCGAAGGGCGAAACGGTGGTTGTGCTCGACGACCTATTTCGCGGCCACCGCGAGTCGATTGCTCCAGATGTCCGATTCTACGAGGGAAAGATTGGCGATCGCGAGTTGGTTGATCGCGTTGCGAAGAAGCATCAGATCGACGAGTGCATTCATTTCGCGGCGCTTGCTTATGTGGGTGAGTCCGTCGAGAACCCGTCGCTTTATTTCGAGAATAACGTCGAGCAGGGCGTCGCGTTCATGGGCGCGTTGAAACAGGCGGGGGTTCAAAGGATCGTTTTTTCTTCGACATGCGCGACTTATGGTGAGCCGAAACAAATTCCGATCACGGAACAGGAGCCTCAATGGCCAGCGAACCCCTATGGCTGGTCGAAGCTGATGATGGAACGTTTGCTGGCGAGTTACGATCGCGCTTACGGCGTGAAGTTCATGTCGTTGCGGTATTTCAACGCGGCTGGAGCGACCGCGCGCTGCGGCGAACACCACGAACCGGAGAGTCACCTGATCCCGAACGTCCTGTCGGCGGCGACGGGAGAAAAGCCCGACGTAGCGGTGTTTGGAAACGACTACCCTACGCCAGACGGAACTCCGATTCGTGATTACGTGCACGTGGCAGACCTGGCGGACGCGCATATTCGCGCGCTGGATCACTTGCGCAAAGGCGGAGCATCGGATTTTCTGAATTTGGGGACGGGCGACGGCAACTCGGTGCTCGAGGTGATTGAAGCGGCGAAAAAGATTACGGGGCGTCCAGTCCAGATGCGAATCGGGCCGCGTCGGGCTGGCGATCCGGCACGGCTTGTTGCTGATTCGTCGCGCGCGAAGCAAGTTCTGGGATGGACGCCGGCGTCGAATTTGGAATCGATCATTCGAACGGCGTGGGAATGGAAGCAGCGACATCCGCGCGGCTAGGGCGCGTGACGCGGAAAACGCCGCTGGGTCGAAACAGCAATAACCCATGCGGCGTTGTGAGGGGCGTATGGGTAGAAGTGAACAGATCCGGCCGGTGCTTTATCGCATCGCAGGTGTGGATTTCGTTCTCGTGTCTCTCGCTGCTGCAGTCCTGGTGTTGAAACCGAGAGATGCGCTGATTGTTGCTCCGGTCTGTTTCGTAGTGCTGCTGCTCTCGAACTTCGATATGCTCCGCGGCAAGCGCAGGATATCAGAACCCAAGTCGCGTGAGGTGATGGTGGGTCGCTCTCCCAAGTTCTCTGCTTATTTCCTCACGATCTTTTGTTTCGTTGGAACGCTTTACGGCGCGTTGCTGATCTCAGAAGGGGAACTTCCCCGCACATTCGCAGTCTTCCTGCTCGTTCCGTTTCTTCTAGCGATCCACTGCTGGAGGACAGCCCGCCGGGGCAGCCGCGGGAATCCGAGCAGACAACCGAAATAGCCTGTCCTTCGCTCCTCTGCTGCAAAGCCTCGGATGAGCCTGTTACACAACGGCAGAATGGCGGATCAGCTTCAGGTTGCTTTCAGGCCGTTGGGGACGAGGGGCATGGCGCGGAGCCGGACTCCCGTCGCATCGAAGATCGCGTTGCCAATGGCAGGAGCGACGCCCATCAGTGGCGACTCCCCGGCGCCCGCAGACGGAATATCGCGGCGGTCGACCAGCACGGCTTCCATCTTCGGGACGTCGCTGAAACGCGGGACGCGATATTGCGCGAAATGCGGATTCAGGATTTTGCCGTTGGCGAATTGGATGGCCTCGAAAAGTGCGCCGCCCAATCCCATCGTATTGCCGCCCTCGATCTGATTGCGCAGGCCATCGGGATTGACGATGGCGCCGCACTCAAATGCGCAGACCACGCGTTCGACGTGCACGGCGCCGCTCGCGCGGTCTACCGAGACTTCGGCGAACGTGGCGACGTTGCCGCCTTTTTCGAACCCGCCGCCCATTCCGAAGCCGTGGCCCGGCTTTTTCGTCTGTCCCCAATCGAACTTCTTTGCGGAAGCGTCGAACACGGCGCGAAGGCGGTCGTCTTTCAAGTTCTTCATGCGGAAATCGAACGGGTCCATTTTCACTTCATGCGCGAGTTCGTCCATGAACGATTCGCGTGCGAAATGGTTTGCCGTCGCGGCAAGAGCGCGGTAGGAGCCCTGACGCAGCGGGTACTCGGTAGGGTGAAAGACGATGCGTTGATTCGCAACGTCGTACATGGTGCGAATTCCCGACCCCCCGGAATTGTAGTTGTGAAATTCCCAGGCAGTGATCGTTCCGTCGCTGCGCACGCCGGCTGAAACGTCCATAACTCCGACCGGGCGGAAATAGGCCCAGGTGAATTCCTCTTCGCGCGTCCAGACGAGTTTTACCGGTCGATTCGCGGCGCGCGCCAGGCGAGCCGCTTCAATGGCGCACTCGCCGGTATGCTTCCCGCCATAGGCCGAGCCCATGTCTGGCATCATCACGCGAACGTTGTCTTCGGGAATGTGAAACGTCTCCGCGAGTTGACCGCGTACACCAAATGGACGTTGCGTGCCGGTCCACACCGTAAGGTTGTTGCCGGACCATTGCGCGAGGGCGGCGCGCGGCTCAAGGGGAGCATGCTGGATGTATGCGACGGTGTAGGTCTGGTGCAAACGGTGATCGGCGGCGCTCATGCCGGCGTCGAGCGAGCCGACTTCGTACTTCGATGTGCGCTCGCCGAATTCGCCGCCCGTGGGCGCGGGATGCGTTTTCAAGTAGCCGTAGATGGTCTCGCTGGACGGCTGGCCGGTCTGTTCCTTCCATTGCGCCTTGATCGACTTCGCAGCTCGGCTTGCTTCGTCTTCGGTTGAGGCGGCCACGCCGACGAAATCGCCGTCGTGCACGAAGGTCACGTTCGGCATCGCAGTCGCGTCGGGCGGAGTGACGGAAACCAGCGTTGCGCCGAATGACGGCGGCCGTAGAATCTTCCCGAAAAGCATCCCGGTCAATTTCTGGTCGGACGGATATTTGTGCTTGCCGGTGACGAAGTCGCGTCCATCGACTTTCGTTATCGGCTGGCCTTCGACTTTCCATTCCGTCGCGGGCTCGAGCGGATCCTGCTCCGGCATCAGCTCCGTGAGCTGCTGTCCTTTGACAAGCTCGGCATATTCGACGCTGCGATTACCGGCCGGATCGCTGACCTTGCCATCGGCGGCAACCAGTTTCTGCGGGTCCGCGTTCCATTGTTTCGCAGCCATGGCGACGAGGGTGTCGCGTGCCGCAGCGGCGACTTGCCTGAGGCGAAGGTTCATCGTTGGAGTGGTGCGGCTGCCGAAGGTGCCCATGTCGAATGGCGTGAGCTTGGTGTCGCCCATGACGAGTTCAATTCGCGCGATGGGGAAGTGGAGTTCCTCGGCGATTGCCTGGCTGAGCGAGGTGCGAATGTTCTGGCCTATTTCGACTTTGCCCGTGTAGCCGGTCACCATTCCGTTTTCGCCGATGTGAAGCCACGCACTGATTTCGCGGGGGAGTTGATCTTCGCCCCTGAACTGGCCTCGCCGGCCGCCTGATTCCTGAAGGGCGAACGCGTCTTTCAGCACGCAGGCGACGAGCAAGCCGGCGCCAAGCGCTTTGAAGAAATCGCGCCGGTGCAATTCGAAATGGTATGGGGCGGGCGCGGTGAGCTCGTATCGTTCGACTTCGATCTCGGAAGGCACGACTGGAGTCCTAAGTTTCCCGTCCATCATCTGGCCTCCTTTGCACTGTCCCCGTTCATCGCGGATTCGGCTCTGAGGACGGCCGCAACGATTCGCTGGTACGTTCCACAGCGGCAGACGTTGCCTTGCATGTATTCGTGAACCTGCTCGGCGGTTGGATGCGGAATGGCTCGAAGCATCGCCGTTGCCGTCATAATCATGCCCGACGTGCAGTACGCGCACTGCATCGCGCCCTCGTCGAGGAAGGCTTGCTGCACGGGAGTCAACTGGCCGTCGCGTTCGAGTCCTTCGATGGTCGTGATTTTTCGGGCGCCAACCGCGCCTACCTTCGTGACGCAGGAATGCCGCGGATTGCCGTCGATGAGGACGGTGCACGCGCCACACTGGCCTTCGCCGCAGCCGTACTTGCTTCCGGTCAGATCGAGTTGATCGCGAAGGACGGAAAGCAGGCTTGCCTGCGGATCGACGTCGACGGAATAAGCCGTTCCGTTGATATGAAGCTTGGTTACATTTGCCATTTGATTGCCTCGCAAGGAGGAAGTATTGCCGGCGGATTGATTTGAGGAACCATCGCGAGTTCCATCTACCATAGCCTACATCTACCGCGCCGTGGCCGGCCAATTTTTTAGCGACCGCAACGTACGTGCGAGCCGAAGGTGCCAGGAATAAATCCTAAACATCTTTGTTTGCCGCCTCCCGTGCCTCGTTAAAAAACGGCTGGCGAACTGGCATGGATTACGGGGGTCGTTTTCAGGGAGATGATATCCGCGATCGAAGCGCATATGTGGGTCTGCGGGCCCGTGCCAGTCGACTGCAGAGCAATTCCTGCGATAACAATTTCTGATGCCGGCCATCGCGAAAATGGATTACCATTCCGCGAGCCTTCCATGTAAAGTACGCCGTTCTCAGAAGAAACGGTCATGGATTGAAACCGAAAGGCCGCATGAGAGAAGCGACGATTTCTCGACCGGCCCTTTGTTTTGCGCGCTCGAAGCGCGACTGTTTTGCGCGCTTCACGCGACACAGCCTGCCGGTTGCGCACGGAGGACGACGCAGGCTGGCTCTCCTGTTTCTTCTTTATTTCGGTTTTCCGCTGACTCTCTGCGCAAGACCTGCGAACGTTTCACCTGCTGCAAGCGCGCAAACAGCCTCCGCGCCGACGCGGCAGGCGGAAAACGCCCGACTCACCGCGCTGGAATTGCAGGTAGCGGACGCGAAGAGCTCCGCCGACAACGCATGGATGCTTACGAGCGCCGCGCTCGTGCTGCTGATGACGGGCCCAGGACTCGCGCTTTTCTACGGCGGGCTTGTGCGCAAGAAAAACGTGCTCGGCACGATGATGCAGAGCTTCGCCATAATGGCGGTGGTGACCGTTCTGTGGGCGATCTTCGGTTACAGCCTGGCGTTCGGGTCGGGAACGAGTTTCATTGGCAGCTTCCATAACGTTTTCCTGAGAGGCGTCGGCCTGGCAGCCGATCCCGCATACTCGACAACCATTCCTGTTGAGACGTTCATGGTCTACCAGTTGATGTTCGCGATCATCACGCCAGCGCTGATCACAGGAGCTTTCGCCGAGCGGATGAAATTCAGCGCGCTGCTCGTGTTCCTGGTGCTGTGGTCGATTGTGGTTTACGACCCGATGGCGCACATGGTGTGGGGCAAGGGCGGTCTGCTGAATGCGTCGTTAGGTGGCGCGTTTCCGACGCTCGACTTCGCGGGCGGGACGGTGGTGCACGTCACGTCGGGCGTTTCCGCGTTGGTATGCGCGCTGTATCTCGGCAAACGCGTCGGCTATCCGAAAGTGCCGATGCCTCCTCACAGCGTGGTGCTGAGCTTTATCGGCGCATGCCTGCTGTGGGTCGGCTGGTTTGGGTTTAATGCGGGGAGCGCACTGGGGGCCGGCACGCTTGCTACCAGCGCCTTCATCGCGACGCATTTCGGAGCCGCAGCAGCTGCCGTTGGCTGGAGCTTCGTCGAATGGGTCGCCAAAGGCAAACCGAGTGCGCTGGGCGCAATTTCAGGAGCCGTCGCAGGACTCGTGGCGATCACGCCGGCGGCGGGTTTTGTGACTCCGATGTCTGCGCTGATCATCGGCTTCGTCGCGGGAGCGTTTTGCTACTGGATGGTGACCGCGGTGAAGTCGCGCTTCGGCTATGACGATTCGCTGGATGCTTTCGGTATTCATGGCGCGGGCGGAACGATTGGCGCGTTGCTGACTGGGATTTTTGCCTCCAGCGTGATCAATCCGATTTTCAAGAGCGCGGATGGCAAAGTGTTGCCATTGGGCGTTATCGAGGGGAACGCACACCAGATGCTGAATCAACTGGTGGGCGTTGCTATCGCGTGGGGCCTGGCGATCGTCGGCACGCTGATTCTGCTGTTCATTGTAGATAAAACGATCGGCTTGCGTGTGACGGCCGAGCACGAAGTGCAAGGCCTGGACCTGTCGCAACACGGGGAAGAAGGCTACTACTGGGAGACTTCTGGCTGACACGGTTTCGGCGATCGAACACGCTCATCGAGTAGAATGAAAAATGGCTTTTGTTTTGAGTTGAGCGCTGTGCTTTTTCTTATGCGCGCTCAAAGCGCGACTTTTCTGCGCAGTTGAGGCCCGCCCTCCGCGGCGGGCAGGCGCGACTGGGCACGCGTGTTTCGCCATTTCTTATCGAGCGCAGCTGGTTGGGCGCATCGCACAGAGGCATAGATATGACTAAAGTCGAAGCGGTGATTCAGACATCGAAACTCGACGCGGTGAAAGACGCGCTGCACGAAATCGGCGTCGAAGGTATGACGGTGCTGGAAGCGCGCGGACACGGCCGCCAGAAGGGACATACAGAAGTCTATCGTGGCCGCGAGTATACGGTTGACCTGATCCCCAAGATCAAACTGGAAATGGTGGTTACGGACGACATGGTTGACAAAACTATCGAGGCGATCAAGAGCGCCGCGCGCACTGGAAAGATCGGCGACGGCAAAATCTTTCTTACCAAAATTGCGGACGCGATTCGAATTCGCAACGACGATCGCGGTGAAAGCGCGCTGTAAAGATTGCAGCGAGGCGGGGAACCACACGCCCGTTACGAGGGCCGTCTTGCCCCAAATCGAATCTCCTCCGCACGCGGCACAGGGATGACTGTTTCATTGGCCCACGAACTGCGCGAGTTCTACACCAACGAATCCGCGCGCATCCGCGAGGAGTTCTTCTCGACGGGTAATGGGGCCGTCGCTCTGCTTGCGCGGACTTCGCTCGTCGAAGGGATTGCGCTGCGCCAATGGCGGGAATATTTCGCCTCGGAATCTGACGGCCCTCAAGATGTCGCCCTCGTAGCTCTGGGGGGATTTGGACGCCGCTGGCTTTTTCCGTATTCCGACGTCGACCTGCTGTTTCTGTACTCCGGCACTCAGGCAGAAAAGGCCTACAAAGACCGCGCTGCGCAGTTTTCGCAGGAGCTTTGGGACCTAAGGCTGCGCTTGGGTCTTGCGACACGCACCGTTTCGGAATGCGACAAGTTCGATCCAGCCAATGCGGAGTTCGTGATTTCACTGCTCGACTGCCGTTACCTGGCAGGCGACGCAAAGCTGTTTGCCGAACTGCACGAGAACGCTATTCCGAGGCTGATTGCGCGGGAAACTCGTCCGCTGATGGATAAACTCGCCGACCTGACGCGCGAGCGTTATTCGAAATTCGGCGAGAGCGTTTTCCATCTTGAGACGAATGTGAAGGACGGGCCTGGCGGGCTGCGCGACTACAATCTCGCGTCATGGCTCGAACTCATCGGGCATCTGGAGCATGAGCGTTCCTGGCCGGATGAAAAATCCGCGCTGCCGGCGCCCATTCGACGACAATTCGAGCCGGCGCTCGCGTTCTTGACTTCGGTCCGCTGCTTCCTGCACTTTCGCCATTCGCGGGACGACAATACGCTCACCTGGGAAGCGCAGGACGAAGCCGCTACGCGTCATATCGGCGTTGCAAGCGCTGATTCGCTTGACGCATCAAGCTGGATGCGCATCTATTTCGCGCACGCTCGCGCGATTCATCGGGTTTGCACGCGGCTGGTGGAGGAGCTTCCCTCGAGCCGCCCATCCCTCTATCGGCAATTCCAGCACCTACGCTCGCGCCTGTCGAATCCTGAATTTTCGGTCGTCGACGGCATGATTTTCCTGCAGCCGACGGCAGACCCGCTCGACGCGGAAAGAATTCTGCGTGCGTTTCGTTTCATGGCGCGGCACGGATTGCGTTTCAGCACCACGTTCGAGCTTCAGATCGAAGAAGCGTTGCCACGCATCGGCGCAAGGCCGCCCACCGGCAGCGAGCTCTGGCACTATTTGCAGGAGATTCTGCTGGCGCCGCATGCGGGCAACGTGTTGCGGGAAATGCACGCGCTGCGCTTTCTCGTGCTTGTGCTGCCGGAACTGGCCGGCATCGATGCGCTGGTGATACGCGATTATCTGCATCGTTTCACCGTGGATGAGCACACTTTTCTGGCGATCCAGAACGTTCATGATCTCCGACAGTCGCGGGCGAAATGGGACCAGAGATACGCTGAATTGCTCGAGGAACTCGAGCAGCCGGATCTGCTTTGCCTGGCCATTTTGCTGCACGACACGGGAAAGGCGAGCAAAGGAGATAATCATGTGATCGCGAGCCTCGAGATCGCCACGAAATGCCTCGCGAGGCTCGAACTCGATGAGCTTGACCGCGAAACAGTCCTATTCTTGATCGGCCGGCACCTGGAAATGAGCGCCTTCTTGCGCCGCGACATTTTCGATCCCGAAACGATTCGCCAACTGGCGGAACGAGTGGGGACACCGGAACGGCTGAAGATGCTGTGCCTGTTGACGTACGCGGACATCAAGGCCGTCAGCCCCGAGGCGCTTACTCCGTGGAAAGCCGAGAACATCTGGCAACTCTACATAGGTACCGCCAATCATTTCCTGCGCAACGTAGATGAGCGATTCCACGCGAGCCTGGACGAGGAGGTGATGGAGCACCTGCGCACGCTCGTGCCCGCCGCGGGAAAGCAGATCGAGGCGTTTCTGGAAGGGCTGCCGCGCCGCTATCTGCGGACGCATTCCGCCAGCGAAGTGCTCACGCACCTGGGAATGGCCAGACTCCTGGGCGATGATCCGGTTCAGCTGGGGCTGCTGCGGGGCCGACACTGGTTCGAATTGACGCTGGTGACAACCGATCGTCCATCTCTGTTCGCTACTCTCGCGGGAGTGCTCGCTGCCTGGGGCATGAACATCGTGAAGGCCGCCGCGTTCTCCAATCAGGCGGGAACTGTGGTGGATACGTTCTACTTCACCGACCGGTTTCGCACGCTTGAACTGAATTTGCCTGAGTGGGAGCGCTTCAAATCGAGCATCCATGGGGTGCTAACGGGCAAGGCGGATCTGCAGAAGATGTTGCGCGACCGCATGCGCGCGCAGAAGGATACTCCGCCGAAGATCAAGGTCGATCCGCGGGTGCAAGTGGATGACGAATGTTCGGCGCAAAGCACATTGATCGAAGTGATCGCGCAGGACCAGCCAGGGCTGCTGCATCGAATCAGTTCCGTCCTGTCGCAGGAAAGCTGCAACATTGAGATTGCGATCGTCGACACGGAAGGGCAGACCGCGATTGACGTGTTCTATCTAACAGCGCACAAATCGAAGCTGACGCGCGAACATCAAATCCGCCTGCGCGAATCTCTGCTGAGCGCGCTGGCGCACAAGTAAGGGCGAACGGTTTCATGCCCGTGGGCGAATTTGCATCGGAAAACCGAGTTCGCGGGTGGCTGCACGAACCTGCACGTTCAAATGGCGATGTGATCCTTCTGACGCACGGCGCGGGAGCGGATTGCAATTCCAAAGTGCTCGTTGCCGTAGCGAACGCCTTCGAAGCGCTTGATTTTGTGGTGTTCCGTTTCGACTTGCCGTTTCGACAGGAACGGCGTCACGGACCGCCGCGATTCGGCGCTGCGGAGGGCGACCGCGAGGGTATTCGGCGAGCCGCAGCGGCAATGCGTAGCAAAGCGAAGCCACGAGGGCGCGTTTTTCTGGGCGGGCACTCGTACGGCGGGCGGCAGTCGTCGATGCTCCTGGCGGACGAGCCACAAGTCGCTGACGGGCTGCTCCTGCTTTCGTATCCGTTGCACCCTGCGAAAAAGCCCGATCAGCTTCGCACCGCGCATTTTCCGAAGCTGATCCGGCCATCGTTCTTCGTCCACGGAACGCTTGATCCTTTAGGGTCAGCCGAGGAGATGAAAGCGGCGCTCGAACTGATCCCCGGTCCTCACGCACTGCTGAAAATCGACGGCGCACGGCACGACTTGGTCGGCAAATCAGGAGCCGGCGAAGTGTCTCGGCGCATCGCGCTCGAATTTCAATCCTTTATAAGCGGCCTCGATCGCTAGCCTTCCAAAGGACTTCCTGTGTCTCGCGATCCACGTTCGTCCGCGAGAAGCCACGCCACTCCCCACTCGTGACGGGCGTAACTCCCGGTAATGCATACATTTGCCGCACGGCATGACGAGTGCTTCCTCACGTGACGACGGCAACGGCGAAGGTCCACTGGATTCGTTGCAGGCAGCAGGATTCGCCGGGGCTGCGGAAGCGACGTGAATAGCGACATAGAAGGAGTCGCCATGAATCAATTCTTCGATTTCGCGGGTGTGGCGGGCGCGATCGTGTTTTCCATCGGTTTCGCCGTGTACCTGGAATGGCTCGGTATGCGCGGATTGATGCGGCTGATGCCCCCGAGGCCCGTGCTTGTAAGGAACGTTCAAAACGCCGGGGCCAAGGAGCATGGGCGCGCCTCGAAGGTGGCGTAAAAGACCTGAATCGGGACGCTGGCGTGCAGTTCCAGCGTGCTTCGTAAAGAAGAAGAAAGAGAGAAGGCGATGCTGTTTCTGAGGCTCTTGCTACTGCTCGTTGCGATTGGCTTGCTTTGCTGGGGCACCGGAATGTTGGTTCATGACGTTGTCCTGGCGTTGGAACTGGATCGTCTGATGCGCCGGGAAAAAACACAGCCGGCACCAGAGGTTGAAGAAGCTACCGGCGAACCGCCCGAGCGGCAACCCGAGCCCGTACATGCCGTGCGAGCGTCGTTGCCACCATCTCGCAGACGTCCTCGGCGGATCATCCTCGAAGGACCGCGCCGAAACAGAGCTGTGAAGCTGCTTCTGATCGCGGCGGCCTGCGCCTTGGTGAGAGGCAGCATCATCGTCGTGCCGGATGGCGAAGCGGGAGTGCGAATCAGCCAGATCGACGGCGTGGTGCCGGGAACGTTGTATGCGGGGACGCACTTCGTTTGGCCGCTGGTGGAGCGCGTGCAGACGTATGACATTCGCGATCGCGTGTTCTCGACGGCATCGGGGATGGTATCGAACGAGAAATTCGAACTACTGACGGTGGAGTCGCACGAAGGGCTATCGCTCGGCGTCGGAGTGACGGTGCGTTATCGGATCGATGCGACGCGGCTCGCGTATATCCAAGCCAACCTGCCGCAGCCGATCGACGAGGAGGTCATCGAGCCCGTGGTGACCAGCGCGTTTCGCGAACTCGCGCCGCAGTATGAGGTGCGCGACGTCTTCTCGACGAAGCGGGATGAATTCCGCGAACGCGCAGCAGAAAAGATCACGGCGCGTCTGGAGCAGGACGCGATTGTGGTGAAGGAAGTGCTGCTACGCAAAATCCAACTTCCAAAAGAGTACGCGGAAGGCTTGGAGGGTTTGCTGGTCAAAGAGCAGCAGGACGATCAGACAGAAGTGCAGGCTGATATCGAAAAGAAGATGGTGAAAATTGCGGAATCACAAGGCGAAGCGGCAAAGATCCGTGAGGTGAAGCGCGCGGAAGCTCTTGCAGCGTCGCATGTGATTGCGGCCAAGGCCGAGGCGGATTCGATGCAGTACACGCTGCCGCTGAAGCAAAAGC
>JBOGNK010000038.1:0-2276 GCA_050747085.1 Candidatus Acidiferrales bacterium | reverse complement strand
ATCCTCGATGATGTTAGGTGGCTCACCCGCCCAAGGCGTGTAGATTATTACTTCGACATCGGAGATGTCGGGCAGCGCGTCGAGCGGAATCTGTCGCATCGCCCATACTCCCGCCGCAACAAGCAGCACTGTGGCCGTGAAGACGAGGAAGACATTTCGCGTACACCATTGAATGAGTCGCGCGATCATTTACATGCCCCCCGTAGCGCTCACAGACATTTGCTTGCTGGCAACGACTTGACCGTTCTTCTTTGCGAGAATGGTTACTTGCCAGGTCCCACCGCTCCCAAGCTGTCCCGATCCTTCGTATACGCCGCCCCCCTTTTCGCTTAGGTTCACAACCGTTCTCATCGCCGCCATGCCCATCGCCGGCATCGCAGGCATGAAAAATGTAACTGTGACCGTCGCGCCCGAAATCGCTCCTTTCGCGTCCGTCAGTCGCACGCGAAAGACGTTGCTGCCCTTGCGCGGCGGATTCGGCTCCGTGGTGAAATCGACGTTCACTTGAGGACCATTCATCGCAGACGCAGCACCCGCGCCGGGTGGCGGCGGAACATACGATCCGAGCGCGGCTTGAAGCTGGCTTTCTGAGTCGATCAGAAAGTTTGCCGAGGTAATGATCTTTTCACCGGCTTTGAGTCCCTTCAAAACGATGAAGTTGTCGCCGATGCGCGCGCCTAGCTGGATTTCACGCGGTTCCAAATTTCCGCCGCCCTGATCCACGAAGGCGATTTGCCGTGTGCCAGTTTGGAGAACGCCAGTGGCGGGAATTACTACGTGCTCTCCCAACGGAACCTTGAGATCAACGTTGACGAACATTCCAGGCGTGAGTTTCAGCTCTGGATTTGTAAACACCAGCCGCACTCGCGCGGTTCGCGTCGCCATATCAACATCCGGGTAGATGAAATTCACACGGCCATTGAAGGTTCGTCCCGGATACGTATCGACGGTCAGCGTGGCTGGGTCTCCTGCCTTAATTCGCCCCAAGTCGTTCTGAAATACTTGAGCGAAAACCCATATCGTGGAGAGATCTGCAACCGTATACAAACGAGTGTCCGGCTGCGCGTATTTGTTGGGTAGCGCTTCGCGTTCGGTCACGTAGCCGGACACGGGGGAATCGATTTCCAGGTCCTGCTGAACTTGGCCGGTGGATTCCAGCTTGGCGATTTCCCGCTGCGGGATGTTCCACTGCTTGAGTCGTTCCGCAGCCGCGTCCACGAGGGATGCTGCACCCGAAGTGACTCCGGGCACGGTGCTCTGCGCCACCTGCTGCAGGTTCTGCTTCGCCACCAAGTATTCGCGCTCCGTCGCCACGAGGTCAGGACTGTAAATCGTAAACAAGGGCTGGCCCTTGCGAACGTGCTGGTATGTGGCATCCACGAAAACCTTCTGGATGTAACCTGAAAAGCGGGTTTGGACATAAGCTAGCTTGGTCTCATCCACCGCTACGTTTCCTGTGGTGAGAATTTCGTCCTCGACCAACTTCCGCTGGACCTCGCCGGTCTTGACGCCAATGCTCTGTAATCGCTGCGCGGAGATTTGCACCGGCGCTAAAGGTGTCTCAGCTGGTGCTGGCGCTGCGGATGGGGAGGTGGGCACCGATGTCGCCATAGTCGAACCGCCCGCCTGTGATTCGGTTTTCGGTGCAGACATAGCCGTCCGGGAATGCCACCACAAACCGGCAAGGGCTCCCATGAGAATGATGATCACTGCGACAGCAGCTAAGAATGCAGCCCGATAGTTCTTCATCAATTTGCTCCTTCGTTCCGCAGTGAGAGTCCGGTGAGTTGCTCGATCCGCGCGATCCCGGTTTCATATTCGGCAAAGTTCTGCCAGTAGCCTTCATCGAGGTGGAGCACATCCAAGAACGCAGTCAGGAGGGTCTGAAAATCCTCGCGATTGTTCTGATAAGCAGCCAGGCCAGCCTGAAACTCCGCGCGGGACTGCGGGCCTAAACCTTCGTGATAAATCGTGAGCAGACTGGCAGTCTGCTGAACCGTCACGTATTGGGCGCGAAGTTCCGAAGCCACTTGCTGCGACTGGGCCTCATACTCATCGGTCGCTCGAAGCCGGTTGGCTTCGGCTTCCGCGAGTTCCGGGCGCTGTCTGCGGCCGAGGTATATGGGTACGCGAACCCCAAAGGTAAGCATGTAGTACGCGCGGTATTGGGTGGGGTCGGTGCGTTGCCACATGTATTGGATATTGAAATCAGGATAAAAATCCTTTCGCGCAAGGTCCACCTGCAAGCCTTGTTTGTCGACCATCTTTTTTGCGCC
>JBOGNK010000037.1:0-5562 GCA_050747085.1 Candidatus Acidiferrales bacterium | reverse complement strand
CGCCTGGTCACTGCGCGACAACACGAACTACGAAGAGAGCGGGCTTCTGTTTGCCATGGGTTACACGGCGGACCATGCGCGCGAGTTTCTGTCGAACTTCTACTTGAAGAGCAAGCGAGCTGTCGAGAAGGCGACCACCGAAGGACCGGCGGCGTGGGCGATTATAAATGACGGGAGGCGGCCGGCGCTTCAGGCTCGGCTGGCCCGGCTATTGCAGCAGCAGGGAGTGGAAGTCGACCGCATCGACAGAGAAGTTGAAGTTAAGGCTTCTGCGTCTGCCGGTACAGGAGCGCGAAGCAGGTCCGAAGGAATGGCGGACGACGGGTCTGGCGACCATAACGGCGATTCCGCGAAGCCTGCGCCGAAACCCGAGCCGACGACCGTCAAGATTCCCGCCGGAAGCTACATCGTACGCATGGATCAGCCGTACAGCCGTATGGCGGACATGCTTCTCGACACGCAGTATTACAACATCAACGATCCGCAGCCTTATGACGACACTGGCTGGACGATGGGCCCGCTGGTCAACGTAAAGACGGTCCGTATTACGGATCCCGAAATCCTGAAGACGCCGATGAAGCTTGTCGCCGATCCGGCGCCGTATGAGGGCGACTTGGTCGCGGGCCGCGGCGCTGCCAAATTTTACCTGATCGATGCCAATGCGGAACCGTCGCTGGCCACGCTGCGATTCCGGCTGAAAGACGCGAAGATGTCCGCTGCGGAGACCGCGTTTGAAACGGGAGGCCGCAAGTACGTCGCGGGGTCATTTATTATTCCTGCGGAAGGCAACGCGTCCGACTTGAAGGATCAGCTCGACTCGGCAGCGAAAGACCTCGGCCTGACGGTTCGCTCGAGCGATGCCGATATCAGCGTCGCTCGCCATGAACTTGCGGTTCCGCGCATCGCCATCATTCACACATGGACGAATACCCAGCCGGATGGATGGTTCCGTCTTGCGCTCGACGAAATGAAGGTGCCATACGACTACATTTCAACGCAAACCGTGGGCATCACGCCGAACCTCCGCGACAAGTACGACGTCATCATTCTCCCGCCGGTCGTTCGCAACGTTTCGGCGCTGGTCGATGGTCTTCCGAAGATCACGCTAGCCGACGGCACCGAGTTCGGCGGCCCGATTCCGTGGGAGAAGACCGCGCTGACACCCAACATCGGCATTATCGACCATACGCCCGACATGCGCGGCGGGATGGGCCTTGAAGGCGTCGCCAATCTGAAGAAATTCATACAGGATGGCGGTCTTTTCATTCCCATCAGTTCGAGCACTGTGGTTCCGATTGACCTGGGGATTACTTCGGGCGTATCGATCGAACAGACGCATCAGCTTCGGGCGCAAGGCGCAATTTTCAATGCGACGGTGGAAGATAAAGGAAGCCCGATCACCTACGGTTATGACGACGGGCTCGCGATCTATTTCAGCCAGGCGCCAGTTTTTCGTGTTTCGGTGATGCCCGGTGGCTTCTTTTTCGGCGGGGGTGAAGGCGGCGCGAACGAAGGCCGCCCGAGCGGCCGCGGTTCGCTGACTGACCCGGACATTCCGCAGGGCCGCGTGTGGAATCCGCCGACCCCTCAGCCGCACAGATCGCGCGCCGAGCAGGAAACTTACATCGCGCCGGAGATTCGCGAGCAGATGCAGGGAATTATCCCGCCCGTGCAGGCGTGGCCGCGCGTCGTCGTGCGTTTTGCGGACCAGCACAATCTCTGGGTCAGCGGGATGCTATCTGGCGGCGACGAGCTTGCGGAGGCCCCAGCGGTTATCGACGTCCCCGTAGGCCGAGGCCACGTCGTGCTTTTCGCAAACAATCCAATGTGGCGCCAGGAAACTGAGGGCAGCTTCATGCTGGTTATGAATGCCGCGATGAACTACGACCATCTCGGCGTCCAGCGCAAGGCTCCGACGCCATCGAAGAAGGCGTCCACGGCAAAGGCCCGCGAGTAGGGTATTCCGGAACGGGACATGTGGAGTTAGGGTTGAGTTGCGATGGACCTGCGGCAGGAATGCGCCGTTCGGAATGACGGAAGGTCGCGCGGCTTCGACGAGCATCAGGCGCTGCTCCCATCATGCCGGGGCTGAAGCCCGGCTCTACGTTTAAGCCCCAAGCAGCAACGCCGACCCGTGTGCATCTGCTTCCCGGGCTACATGACCCCCTTCAGCGATCTCCCCACAAGTCTCTATAGCGGTTTTCAAGGGTTTATACCTGCTTTGGCCGATTCACCCGCGCGTCCGGAACCGCTGTAATAAACAAGGCTGATTGTGTTCGCCGGGGTCGCTTCGTCGTAATCAAGATCCGAAGGAGGTGCCTTGAGGAACGGCGGGACGGAAATCCTTTCCAGTATTGTTTTACTGACTGCGGTGATGTTCCTACCCGGCCTGGCAACAGGAGCACCACAAGCCACGGGCAACCAGCAAGCTGCCGCTAAGCCTGCCACAAACTCGCCTTTACAAGCTTCCTCGAATCCAGGCATCACGAGCCAGCCGTCCAAAGCGAACGCTATCCCTGCAAACGGGGCAGCAACATCGCAGCGCGCCCCGGAAACGGACGCAACCCGCGAGCAGCTTGCGAATTTCGACCGGTTTCTTGATACGCATCCGGTCCTCGAACGAGAACTTGGCTCGAATCCTTCGCTGGTGAACGATCCGAGTTACGTTCAACGCGAACCGGACCTCCAAATCTTTCTGAGCCACCATCCGGGCGTAAAAGCCCATCTCGAAAGGAATCCTCAATATTTGGCTCAGCGCGTGGACTTTGCCGAAGAGAACGCAACTGCACACGGAGCGCGGCCGGATCCTAGTTTCGATCAGGCAGAAGCCGGCGACATGCGCGAGTTCCTCGGCTCACACGACGACATCAAGCAGGTGCTTGCGCAGAACCCAGCGCTGATTGACGACTCCACGTTTCTTGGTTCACACATTGCCTTGAAAATATTCCTTAACGAGCATCCACGCGCTCGATCCGTTTTTGCTGAAAACCCACGCTATTTCATTTCGCCGGCCGAAAAACCTGCGGAAGCGGCGAAGGCCATCCCCTCCACGATCAAGCCCACTTCGGTGCAACCCAACGACGGGCCGATGTTCGAGTTCGGGCTCACGCCGGAAAACATCGGCCGCATCAATCAATTTCTCGAAGATCACCCGAACATTACCAAGGATCTGATGAAGCACCCGTTGCTCGTCACAAACCACTCGTATCTCGATCATCACCGCGAGCTCCGCCGGTTTTTCGACGAGCATGTGCGCGTGCGCGCGGCGTTCGCCGATGACCCGGGCTACTTCGTTCCAAGAAATGGTTTCGGCGCGCGCTCGCCCACTCTGGAAATCGCGTCTGAGGCGGTGCTCGGCGACGCCGACCTGAGCACGACGGCCCGTTTCCTCAGCAAACACAAGGACATTGCCGGCGAGTTGGAGAGAAATCCGATCATCGTGCAGGACTTGCACTACCTTCACAATCACGGCGACCTGCGAAAGTTCTTTGACGAGCATCCGCGTATCCAGACGGAGATGGACGAGCACCCTCGATACTTCATGCGGCGCGAAGAGCCGGTTCTGCAGAAGGCCATTCTGGAAGCGCAAAAGAAGAAATAGTCGGTTCGATTGCGCCCCTGCGCATGGCAGCCGGGAATCGGAGTTTGCGAGATTCCTTTGGTGTTTCGCGGCATCGAGCGCCGCCCGTGGGCCTGGCCGCCTCTTTAGATAACCTCCGCTCCTTGGCAATCTCAACGCCCGCAGCTCGCTTGTAAGCCTCCCACGCGTATGCTAGCTTCCATTGTTTACCTTGCGTGCGCCCGTCCATCCGGGGTTCGTGTCACCGTGTGACCTCACCCGCGGCTGGAGCCGGAGAGATACCTGTTTCGGTTGACTGAAACGAGCTCTTGCAGTGCTGATGAGAGGTGCTGTAGAGGATTGCGATCATGGTTCGCAGCTACAAAGGCCGAAAGCCGCAAATCGCCGTGTCGGCCTACATCGACGAGGCGGCGACCATCATTGGCGATGTGACGATCGGGGATGACTCGAGCGTCTGGCCCGGCGTTGTGATTCGCGGAGACGTCCACTACATCCGCATCGGGTCGCGCACGAACGTCCAGGACGGATCGGTGCTCCACGTCATGCGCGACGAGTGGCCGCTGATTTTGGGGGACAACGTGACGGTCGGCCACGGCGTACTGCTGCACGGCTGCAGCATCGAATCGCGGTGCCTGATCGGCATGGGATCAATCATTCTGAACGGCGCGAAGATCGGCAGCGGGAGCATCGTCGCCGCAGGCACACTGGTGCCGGAGCGCACGGAAGTGCCGCCGGGAAGCCTGTTCATGGGCCATCCCGGCAAGCTGCGGCGGGTACTGTCGGCCGAGGAACAGGCTTCGATCGACGGCTACGCGCAGCGGTACGTCGAATACAAGGAAACGTATCGAAAAGAAGTGGCGAGTGATGGGCGACGAACTGGTGAGTGACGAGTGGCTAGTGGCTGGAAACGGCGCGAGGCTCGGGGCGGTTAGGCGTTAAATGTAGCGACGGGCTTCAGTCCGGCACGCCCGCATCAAGCGTAGGGGGCACAGCATGCCGTGCCCATTGAGGAACGCCGAAATCGATGGCCGAACGCAAACAATTTCGAGCGATCAAGGGAACGCGAGACATTCTGCCGCCGGATTCGGCGCTGTGGAACTGGTTCGAGCAGACGGCGCGCGAAACGTTCGGATCCTACGGCTTCGGCGAAATCCGTTTGCCGATTTTCGAGGAGACGGAGCTTTTTGCTCGCTCCATAGGCGCCGAAACGGACGTTGTCAGTAAGGAGATGTTTTCATTCTTTGATCCGTTTGATCCCGCAAAGATCAGCGAATACATTCTTGCGAAAGAGACCTCGAATCTACCGAAGTTAACAGCGGCAGAGGGGATAACGCTCCCTAAGGATCACGTTCCGGGTTTTGTGGCTCTCGCTGTTACTTTCGATAGACTAACGCTGAGGCCGGAGGCGACGGCAAGCGCGGTGCGCGCATATATCGAGCGTGGGATGCACACGCGCCCCGGCAACGTGAAGCTGTACTACATGGGCCCGATGTTTCGGCGGGAGCGGCCGCAGAAGGGACGCTACCGGCAGTTCTATCAGATCGGCGCGGAAGTGCTGGGCCAGTCCGACGCGCCCGCCATCGATGCCGAACTGATTGAGATGCTGCTGACGTTCTTCCGTCGTGTCAGCCTGACCTCGACGACGCTCTATATCAATTCGATTGGCGACAAGAATTGCCGCCCGCAGTACGTGGAATTGCTGCGCGAAGAGCTGCGCAAAGTGAAGGACCAACTTGGGCCCGACTCACAGCGCCGCATCGAGACGAATCCATTGCGCGTGCTCGATTCCAAATTGCCCGAAGAGCAGCCCATCATCGAAAAGCTTCCGCGGATTGGCGATCATCTGTGCGCCGAATGCCGCGACCATTTCGCAAAGGTGAAAGAGGAACTGAATCTCCGCGGAATCCAGTACGAAGAAAATTGGCGGTTGGTGCGCGGCCTCGACTACTACACACGGACGACATTTGAAGTCACCGCAGCGG
>JBOGNK010000036.1:0-17476 GCA_050747085.1 Candidatus Acidiferrales bacterium | reverse complement strand
GTTACATGATCCGGCGGCATCTGACTCCGTTCTTCGGAACTCTACGATTGCCGGAGATCGGCCCCGCCGTAGTGCAGAAATTCCTTGCGGAGAAATCGAAGCGATTTGCACCGTGGACCGTGCATCAGCTTCGGAGCATTCTCTCCAAGATTTTCAGCACGGCTCAACGGTGGGAGTACCTGGAGCGAAATCCAACGCGCCATGCGCAGGTGCCTTCACTCGTAAACACGCGGGAAAAGAAAACACTCACTCCTGAGCAGGTTCGTGCGCTGCTCGGAGAACTTGAGGAACCTTATCGCACGATGGTGTTACTCGCTGTGCTTTCTGGATTACGACGCGGAGAGATTTTCGGACTGCGGTGGAAGTATGTGGACTTTAAAGAGGGTTCCGTCATCGTGGCGGAATGCTCCTACGAAGGTCACACAGCCGCTCCGAAAACACGGGCTTCGCGCCGCAAGGTATTCGTGGATGCCCCCGCGATAGAAGCTCTGTTGCGGATTCGTCCCGAAGATACCAACCCGGAAAGTTTGGTCTTCCGCACGGATCGTGGCACGGCCTTCAACCCGAACAATGTTCGGAATCGAGTGCTGGTGCCAGCGTGCAAGAGAGCAAAGATTCCCCAAGTGGCATGGCATAGTTTTCGTTACACGTATTCCACTTGGGCGAATCCATCCGGCGAGAGCATCAAGGCGTTACAAGCGCAGTTGGGACATACGGATTCGCGACTCACGCTTTCGGTGTACACGCAACCGATGCCGGAAGCGCAGAAGCTGTTGGCGTGTAAAATCGCCAGCGTTTTGCTCCGTTCTGCTCCCAAATCCGAAGCTCAACAGGCGGAGGCGGAAACGGTAACGCCATGACGAGCAAAGATTTGAAGTGGCGCGCCCGGGGAGACTCGAACTCCCGACCCTCTGCTTAGAAGGCAGACGCTCTATCCAACTGAGCTACGGGCGCGTTGAATAAGGTGATTATAAGCCATTTGTGCCCTGGTACGGTTTGACCTTCCAGGAAGGTGCAGAGCTCTTTACGGAATGCGGATTAACGCAGGACGGGAATCTGAAACAACAAGCGCTTATGAAAGAATTTATCCGCTTGCAGGCGGAGCCCTAAGCATATTCGGTGCTTGTGTGTCTCACATGCGTATGTGGATCGGGAACGGCTTCAGTATCGCCGCTTTTTAATCGGGCTCTCGGGGTGGCAGAAACGGAACGAGGCTAATTGCCCGCGACCGTCGTCGTGGGATCCGCAGTGGGTGAGATATTGCGCAGATAGCGCCAGGGGTTAACCGGCGTGTTGTTGATTCGAACTTCGTAGTGAAGGTGCGCTCCGGTGGACCGTCCGCTGTCACCTTCATACCCGACCACGTCGCCCGCCTTAACGGTCATACCCACTTCGGCATTGTACCCAGATAGGTGGGCGTACCAGGTGGTCACGCCGAAACCGTGATCGATGACAACGAGCCTGCCGTATCCCTCATGGCGGCCCACTTCGAGCACGACACCGTCTGCGGTTGCGCGAACCGGGTCGCCGTAGTGCGAAGCGATGTCCAAGCCCGAATGGAACGCGCCTTCACCGCGGAATGGATCGAGGCGCTCGCCGAACCGGCTCGTGATTTCGCCAACTACCGGCCACAGGGAGGGAACAACCGCCAAATTCGCGAATCGATTGGGAGGCAGCAACCGCAACCCGACGCCGCTACTCGACAGCATTACCGCCGTTGCGTTGCGCTGCAGGTAGTTCATCTCGTTCACTGTTTGCTGAAACTTTGCGTCGGACTCTGCCGGAGTGTCGCTCAAGCCAAAGGCAGTTTGCTCGAATCGAGTGATGCCATATGCCATGGCGACTTCGCCAGCCAGCGACTGTAGTGAATCGAGGCGCTGGTTGGTGTCCTTTACCGTGGTCTGCAGCTGCCGATATTGCTGCTTCAAATTATCCTGTTCACGGCGAAGCGAATTATACCGAGCCACTTTCCAGAGCATCCGCGAATACGATCCAACACCTGCGGCCAAGGTAGCGCCCCCGACGATTGCCAGCAGCAGAATCACATTCAGGACGTAGCTGGGCACACGCAGCTTTCGCATGCCGCTTGAGGCGGTGGAGGCAATAAAAAAAGTGTAGTGCCTGCGTTTCATATCAGAGTTTGGTCCGCCTATTGATCGGATCGGCTGAACGCGTTTAAATCATCCGCGGCCTACGGAGCCCCGCACAAAAAGGAGCCTGCCTTCCGGCAGGTTGCAACAAAACGAAACCCGAAAGTCTGAACCGAGAGCCCTGGTTCGAGACGGTGCGGATTGTAGTCGCCCCACCTGATGCCGTCAATTCGAAACTGCCGTTCCCGGCAATACGAATCCGGCCTGCCTGCCGCTATGCCTCCAACCGCACCGGGCATACCCTCATTCAACGATAGCCTAATCCCATGGTGCTTCACAACTGTACGGAAGGTCAGGCGAGAATGTCGTTGCGGCTCCGCAAGTTACGCAAGTCGCGTCCTTCATCTCCATAACGTTATAATTCAGCCCAGTTATCTTACCGGCCTCTGCGGCATGGTCCGTTGGTGCGACGCTTGGGAAGGGTAGAAACGCGAATGCGGGACGAAGATACGCTGATTCGGAGAATTACGCGGGCCCTGCCATCGCAGATTGGGCGCGTTCGCAACCATTATGGAGTGGCGTTCGGGATCGGCGATGACGCGGCGATCCTACACTCACCCCGCGGCGAGGAATGGATCATCAGTTGCGACGCGTTCATCGAAGGTGTTCACTTTCTGCCCGATATTCATCCGGCCGATTCAGTGGGTTACAAGGCCCTGGTCCGCGCAACGAGCGACCTGGTTGCGATGGGCGCTTCGCCGAAGCTGTTTCTCTTAACCTTGGCGTTGCCCGAACGCCGCTGCGGACACTGGATGGATCAGTTCCTGATTGGGATGAGGAGGGCGGCCAAGTACCTCGATGTGCGGCTCGCGGGCGGCGACACGACCACCGGCGCGACGGTGAGTATTAGCATCGCTGTGCTCGGACAAATGGAAGGCCAACGATCGCGCCGTGCGCGTATTTCTGCAAAGGGCGGACGCCGGCAAATCGGCGGCGCTTTGAAGCGATCTGGTGGACGCGCGGGAGACCAAATCTACGTCAGTGGCGCGCTCGGCCGAGCGCAAGTTGGCCTCGAATTTGTTCGGTGCATGAAAAAACAAATTGAACGCCCGAGAGTAGGCAGCTCGCTAGACGCAGCTCTCCAGCCTCATCTTTACCCTCGGCTCCGCGTCGAGCTCGGCAAGTGGCTCGCGCGCAATCACGTGGCGTCGGCGATGATGGACTTGTCAGATGGCCTCTCCAGCGATCTGGCGCGGCTATGCCGGGCGAGCGGCGTCGGCGCGAAACTATGGGCTGACCGAATTCCGGTCGTTTCGCTGCCGGCAAAGATGCTTCGCCGTCTGCCGCGCAGCCTCGATCCGCTCCGGGGTGCTCTCAACGGTGGCGATGATTACGAACTATTGTTCACTGTGCCAAGACGAAACGAGCAGCGGCTTCACAGCGCGCCCGATTCGCACGAACTGACATGCGTCGGCGAGCTCACAAGCGGTAGCCAAATCCTTTTGGTGAACGCAGATGGTCGAATGAAACCGCTTAAGATTGGCGGCTGGGATCCTTTTCGGAAGTGACGTGGGTAACCACAATTTCGCGTTCCTTGCCGTCATCTCTCGTTCATTCGCGAGGCATAAGGGATTGACGCGCCGACTCGCACGAATCGGCGTGTTGGAGCGCGATTTGCCGCAGCTAGGTCGATGCACGGCGCGCTAAAAGTGGCGGGCGATCTCCGATGCGTAATGCTTGCCAACGCTATCGCAGTTCGCCTGGAGCCACTCGCTCAGCCGCGTTTTTCCCATTGGGGGACCCTCCGTAACAAGAAGATTTGCAAGCAGTCCTTTGTATTCTTCCCATGTGAGGATCACGTCGCGCGTGAATAGCCCAATCAAGCGAGTCGACATGTATGCCACCGCCGGCGGCAAATGGACCAGCCGAACTGACGCACCCGTTTCGTTAGCGATCAGTTTGACAAGCTCCTCGAATCGGAAGGTTTCCGGACCTACTGCGTCGATCGTTACATTCTTCTTCGTTTCAGACTCAGAAGAATCGGCCAGCAACCGTGCCATATCCCCGACATAGATAGGTCGAATTTTATAGCGGCCGTCGCCCGGAATTCCAAACATCGGAAAGTGCCGAACGAACCATGCGATGTTGTTGATCAGGATATCCTCGTCGCCAAAGATCACGGTGGGGCGGGCAATCGTGTAAGACAAGCCGCTTGCCTTTACGGTTTCCTCCAAAACGGCCTTGCCCTTGTAGTAGCCCAACGGAGAGTCGAGCGACGGGTTCGCAATACTGACGTGGACGATCCGCTCAACACCCGCGCGCTTGGCGGCGGCAATCATCGTGCGCGTGTTCTCCACGGCGCTTTCGAAAGTCGAGCTGCCGTGCGGAAAGCGGACCCAGTAGGTATTGATCAGTGCGGACGCCCCTCGCAGACTATCCGTCAGCTTGCCTGGATCGTGAAAGTTGTAGGGAAACACGGAAACGCGCTCGCCAAACGGGTTGGGACGATCGACGTGATGTGTCAGCGTGCGAACGGTGTGCCCGCGCTCAAGTAGAATGCGCGCGACGTATTTGCCGGTGTAGCTGAACGCGCCGGTAACGACTATCGTGCTCACTTGCGGCCGCACTCCGTTCCGCCGCGGATCATAACACCCTTCAATTGCCTGGGTTGGCTGACTGCGAGTCGGCCAAACGTCTCTTGGCGGCTTCCGAACGCACACGACGTCGGTTTCGAAAGTACCGAACGCACGTCTCAAATCAGCCTGGGTTACACTAGGTCGCCATGACAAAACAGAAACGCGTTGGTTACGCAGTCGTTGGACTTGGGCACATCGCCGAACACGCCGTGCTGCCTGCTTTTCGACACGCGAAGAGATCGCGCCTGGTCGGGGTGGTCAGCGGTGACGCGGCCAAGGCGAAACGGCTCGCAAGGAAGTTCGGTGCACAATTGCATTGCACGTACGATCGGTTCGAAGAGTGCCTGCAAAATCCGGAAATAGAAGCCGTCTTCATCGCGACGAACAACAGCACGCATCTGGAGTTTACGCGTCGTTCCGCCTCAGCCGGCAAGCACGTGCTTTGTGAAAAGCCTCTGGCAAATACGAGCGCCGAATGCCGCGAAATGATCGATGCCTGCCGCCGCGCTAACGTCAAATTGATGACTGCCTATCGGAAGTATTTCGAGCCGAGCAGCGTCGCACTGAAAGAATTGATCGAAAGCAACAAGTTGGGCCGCCTCAAGGTGATTCATTCCGCATTCACGTTCAATTTACCTCCCCAACAGGTGTGGCATCTAAAACGCGAGTTGGCGGGTGGTGGCTCGCTTTGGGACGTCGGTGTTTATTGCGTCAACGCCGTCCGCTGGTTGACGGGCCTTGAGCCGATCGAGGCGAGCGCATACTCCTGGAGCGCCGATCCCCAGCGTTTCAAGGAAGTCGACGAAAGCATCGCGTTTCAACTCAGATTTCGCGATGGGTTGTTCGTTCAAGCGTCAAGCAGTTTTGCTGCGGCAAAGGCGTCGTTCATCCAGATTCATGCCGAGAAGGGTTGGGTGACGGTGAATCCGGCGTTCGCGTACAACGAGAAGAAATCGTTGTTCGGGCAGATCGGCGGGAAATGGTTTGGCAAGGAATACCCGCCCAGCGAAGAGTTTCATCTCGAACTCGACCATCTGGCCGATTGCATCCGTTCAAGCCGTGAGCCAGACCCGGATGGATTGACAGGTATGCGGGACGTAGCAGTCATGGAAGCTATCTATGAGGCGGCGAGGCTGGGCCGTCCTGTCGCGATCGCAAATCGTTCGTGAATGCGCCGTGCGAATCCCGATAGCATTGGCGCGCACCCTGCGCAAGTCGCACGCTTTGCGCAGGCGCGCCTTCCCCAAGCTGTGTTTCTTCTCCGGGCATGAGTTGCGAACAAGTACTAGGCTCCTGGCCCCGCACTCTCTCCGATAAGCTAAAATAGCCCGGCATGGAAAACGAGCAGGGCAGCGTAAAGGTCCGGGGCGGAAGCCTGTTTGGCCGGCTGGCGTTCTCGTTTCTGATTTTCTGCTCGATGGCTTTCGGCGCGGCTGTCGGCCTGCTGTTTGTTTACTCGAGCGATCTGCCGGAAATCCACGCCCTGCAGAACTACCGTCCAGATGTGGTGACCGAACTATACTCCGACGACGGCCAGCAGATCGGGACGTTCGCTTTGCAGCGGCGCATTTTGCTGACGTACGGGCAGATTCCTAAAATGCTGCGCGACGCGATCATCTCCACCGAGGACCAGCATTTCGAGGAGCACTGGGGGGTGGATTTTCCGCGCGTGGCCGAAGCGGCATGGCAGGATATTCGCCACCACCAAATACGGCAGGGCGCGAGCACGCTCACGATGCAGCTAGCCGGAACTCTGTTTCTAAATCGCGCCGACCGCAGTTTCCGCCGCAAGATGGAAGAAACGATCCTTGCCATCCAGATCGAGCGTCACTACACGAAGGATCAAATTTTCACGATGTATTGCAACCATATTTATCTGGGCGCCGGAAACTACGGAATGGAGGCGGCATCGGAATATTACTTCAGCAAGCCTGTTTCGAAGCTGACTCTTGCGGAAGCTGCGACGCTTGCCGCGATTATTCGGGGACCCTACTATTCGCCGACTCTGCACCCCGAACGCGCATTCGCTCGCCGGAACCTGGTCCTTTGGCTGATGGCGCGGGACCGCAAAATCCGGCGTTCAGAAGAAGAAGTCGCACGGAAAGAGCCTCTAGGCTTACATATTGCGAATGAGCGTGATGATCTCGCGCCCTATGTCGTGGAAGAAATCCGCGAATATCTGGAGCACACGTACGGAACCACCGTTGTTCACCAGGACGGCTTGCGCGTCTATACGACGCTCAATATCAAAATGCAGGAGGCTGCCGACAAGGCCGTCCGCGATGGATTGCATGCCTATGATCGGCGCCACGGCTGGCGCGGCCACCTTCCGAATATTTTGCGGGACCATCTCGGCACTCTCGAAACGTACGACAACGACGATTGGCATGGACCGCTCGAAAAAGGTGACTACGTCACCGGCCTGGTCACGCTCGTGAGGCCGACGTTTGCTGATATTAAAGTCGGCCCGTACCATGCAATGCTGACGCCAGCCGATTTTGCCTGGACTGGCCACAAAGCGCCGAGCGAACTCGTCTCGGTGGGGGATCTGGTGAACGTGCAGATCAAGGACCTTTCTGGCACAACAGCATGGGTAGACTTGGAGCAGATGCCCACTGCGCAGGCGGCGTTGGTCGCGATTGATAACCCCACAGGTGAAATCAAAGCGATGGTGGGCGGTTACGATTTCAATCTTTCGAAATTCGATCGTGCGACTCAGGCCATGCGGCAAACCGGTAGTTCGTTCAAGGTGTATGTCTATGCGACAGCACTTGATGAAGGCATGTCGCCGTTCGATACGGTCATCGACGAGCCCGTCACGTTCCGCAGCGGCGGCTTGGCCTATTCGCCGCACAATTACGACAACCGGTTTGAAGGCCGCATCACGCTGCGCCGAGCGCTTGCGGATTCACGCAATGTTCCAGCCGTCAGGCTGCTCGATCATGTCGGGATTCAAAACGTCATTGACATGGCTCGACGATCTGGAATCACGAGCCCACTGCCTCCGTACCTGCCGCTCGCTTTGGGCGCGGCGGATTTGACGTTGCTCGAACACACTTCAGGCTTCACCGTCTTCCCTGATGACGGCATTCATATCGCGCCGCATTTCATTCGTCGCGTGACCTCGTACGATGGCGCGGTGCTCGAGGAATATCGTCCGAAGGTGACAGATGTGATGCCGCCTGACGTCGCGCACACGATGACAGCGATGCTCGAAGATGTTGTCCAGTTCGGAACAGGCGTACGCGCGAAAGCGCTCGGGCGTCCCTCCGCGGGCAAAACGGGCACGACGAACGATTTTACCGATGCCTGGTACATCGGTTTCACCCCGGAAATCACGAGCGGTGTTTGGGTCGGGAACGACGACAAACGAATCTCGCTTGGGAAAAGCGAAACGGGTGCTCGCGCCGCGCTGCCCATCTGGCTCGAGTTCATGCAAGCAGCGACGAAAGGGAGGCCGGTCGAGAATTTCCCGGATGTGGTTCCGCTTGAAAAGCAGGTTCTAGACAGGGAAGAACTGGTTGATACGCCCGATACGGCTCCGCCGGCTGACACCGCCGAGCAGGGTCTGACCGAAACCGCGGCACCCCAATCATCCAGGGCAAACCCGGCGACTCCGGCAGTGGCGCTGCCGCCTGCGCCTGCGGCTGCCAAGCCTCCCCAGAAGCAACGAACTCCTGCCGGTGGCAAGCCGGCGCTTCCCACGGGCAAGGCACCAGTCAAAACGCCGGTTGCATTGCACCGTCCGACCACGACTGGACCCTCGTCTCTTCACAATTGAGATAGTCCCGTGCTGTTCCGAGATGGCGTTTACGTTTTTGAAAGCGAGCGCCTGCTGGACAGAATTTCGTGAACCCTCTAATCTACGGCGTACGGTAGTCCCCGCGATAACGCGGCAGGAGAGAAATCCCGTTCATGAAGTGCAAAAACATTCTCGAAGCGATGTTCAACACACCGCTGATCCGACTGAACCGGCTGACGAGAGACATCGCCGCCGAAGTTTACGTCAAGGCCGACTACCTGAATCCGGGCGGCTCGGTGAAGGACCGCATTGGCCTCTGGATGATTGACGATGCTGAAAGGCGCGGTTTGCTGAAGCCAGGCGGCACAATTATCGAAGGTACATCGGGCAACACGGGAATGGGTTTGGCTCTTGTCGCCTGTGTGCGGGGTTACAAAGTCGTTTTCACCATCACCGACAAGCAGTCGCGGGAGAAGATCGACCTGCTGAAGGCGTTCGGCGCGGAAGTGGTAGTTTGTCCCACAGCCGTTGAGCCGGAAGATCCCCGTAGCTACTACTCTGTCGCGAAAAAGCTCGCTCGCGAAATTCCAAACGCGTTCTATCCCAACCAGTATGAGAACCAGATGAATCCCGAGGCGCATTACAAGACCACTGGCCCCGAAATCTGGAAGGATACCGAGGGCAAAATCACGCATTTCGTGTGCGGTATGGGGACAGGCGGAACGATCAGCGGCGTCGGGAAATACCTGAAAGAGCAGAACCCCAAGGTGAAGGTCATCGGCGTCGACCCTTATGGCTCGCTGTACTACGAATATTTCAAGACGGGAAAAATCGGCAAGGCTCTTACCTATGTCGTCGAAGGAATTGGCGAGGACATTTTCCCTAGCACAATGCATTTCGACGTGCTGGACGACGTGATGCAGGTGCACGACGAGGAATGTTTCGTTTGGGCGCGCAAGCTCGCGAAACTCGAAGGAATTTTCACGGGCGGGTCGGGAGGGGGCTGCGTATCCGCAGCGCTGAAAGTGGCCAGGAGCGCCAACGAGAGCGACCTGGTCGTCGCCTTCATGCCCGACTCAGGCTCGCGATACCTCAGCAAGGTTTACAGCGACAGTTGGATGCGCGAGCACGGATACACCGAAGCGGAAGTCACACTCACCGCGGCGGACGTGGTCCGCGTAAAGCGGCAGAACGGAAAATCGCGCGAACTGGTGGTCGCGCGGCCGTATCAAACAGTTTTCCACGCGCTGCACACGATGCAGCAGCAGGACATCTCCCAGTTGCCTGTTTTCGAAGAAGAAAAGCTGATCGGAACCGTTTTCGAAGATGAAATCCTGAACATGGCGCTGCAGGGCAAAGACCTCCGCAAACTCGTGATCCGTGAGGTGATGGGACAGGCTCTTTCGCAGATTCCCGCGAGCGCTCCAGTGGAGCGCATTACTTATATCCTCAGTCACGACAGTCCTGCGGTTTTCGTTGAAATGGATGGCGGCAAGCTCGAAATTCTGACGAAGTTCGACTTGATGGATACGGTCGCCGGCTTGGTAGGGAAGAAACACTAACCTTCGACACAACCCACTTCCCGCTGGCGCGCGGCGAAGTCCCGCTGTTCCTACTATTGGTCCCGCTGTTTATTCGGCTCCTGCAGTTTCTCAGCCTCTTTGGGTGCTGCGATTTTCTGCGTTGTCCCAACCCAGAATAGTTTGAAGTCACTGAAACGGTGGTAGAAGTGCAGAAAATGGCCTTGATATTGGAGATAGGTATCGACGCGGTCGGGCAGCCATAGTTGCACGTGGTGTTTCCGAAACGCGACAGGCCTGTAATCGATCGAAAAATGCTCGCGCTGCAAATCGACAGGCCGTATTGCGTGGACTAAGTCCGTATCGAGATGGAGCACTTCGCCGGAGCGCTCTGAAATCCACGCGCGCCCTTTGAGCGGCAACGGATAGCTGTGTGTCGCGCTGGAAAACCATGCGAGCACGTTTGGCGCTTTCGGGTTCTGCTCGAAACGGATCACCCATGCCGGCTGATCGTCCCAATCCCCGAGCCCTTCGCATTTCCAATCCAGATCCCTTTGAATCAAAGGATGGAATGCCAGCGCCAACACGGGTGCGCCCAAATCTTGTATGCGACCTGGCAATTGCGCTCGAACAGAATCTTTCTCGCGAATTTCCTCCACATCGAAAGCCTGCGGTGACGGCCGATCGATCACTACCAGGTAGTCGAACTGATGCTCAGAGGGCTTTTGAAGATCATCGCCATGCTTCAGTTCGACTTCCTGAAAATCTTCGGTGGCGGAAAATTCCTGCAGGCCGCGAACCAACTGCTCGGCGTTGTGCCCTGCCTTTCTGAGAACTTGCGGAAGCGCACATGTCGCACCGGAAACGAGGAATGGACGAGCAGCATCGATGTCTGGTGGCGCCCAATTCGGGCGCGGAGGAACTTCGATAGGCGGCTCGGGTGCCGGAGTAGTCGAGCTTGTGACATTCGGCACGGAAGGAGCGACGGGGCGCGCAACAATCAGGGGAGCTGCCGGCCGCGACGGCTGGCGCATCAACTTCTCCCATTCGCGCGCAATCGCCGCGTTCGGATCCTTCGGAAACTCGTTCGCGAACGCCTCAAACGCCGAAGCTGCTCCGTCGTCGTCGCCGAGTCCCGCCAGAGCTCTCCCGAGCAGCAATTGCACCTGACCCGTCTTCTGCCTATCGATTTTTAGGGCGCGGCCGGCGTGATCGCGAGCTTCCGCGTACTTCTTTTCCCGAAGGTACGAGTCCGCCAGCAGCCATTCCGCTCGCCAGGATTTCTTGTCCATCTGAACGACTTTCGTTAGAAGTTCGATCGCCCCCGGATCGTCACCCAGCCGATAACGCACGTTGCCGAGCGCGCTGAGCGATTGCACTTCTTTCGGATCGATCGAAACGGAGTTTTCGAGATAAGGCTTGGCTTGCGCGAACTGGCGCGACAATACGAACGTCATGCCCATGACGTACTGCACATACGGATTTCCCGGCGAGAGGTCCAGCGCTTTCTGCGCGTGCTTTTGCGCCGAAGCCGTTCGGCCCGACTGAAGGGCCCGCAAAGAGCGTTGGATTTCCTTGGCGGCTTTTGGCGCAAGAACAAACTGCCCGCTGGGAGGGCGAAACACAATTTGTTCGTCCTGGCGCTTCAAAAAGATCACGGTGGTAGACGTCGCGCCCGGCACCGCCGGCACGCCAACAGTTTCTGTTCCGGGAAGATATCCGTTCGCGCTCACTCGCACTTCATAATCGTTGCCGATTGCCAATCCCGTGAAAATCCAACCATCGCCGCTCAGGGACGGAGCATTTGGCAGGGGCATCTCGTCGCCGAGCGAAGTCAGTCGGATCAATGGCACCGCCGTTTGGGGAAGGGGATCGCCGTCTTGCGTGCGCAAATAAACGATGATGTTGCCGACGGAGGCGCCGTAGATGGAGGGCGTGCCGCCGGGGGATGTCGGACCTGGGACTTGCGCGAGCGCCGCCGCGGGAACAGCGAGCAGAGTCAATAGAACAATCGCGATGCGCTTCACGCGTGATTTCCTCGAGGGACTGTCCGTCCGAGGCACCACGTTTCCCCCTATGCGAGGAATCGGCCGGCAAGAAACTTGTACGGGAACTATACGAACGGTCAGGCGTGAGCGTCAATACGGTGAATTCGGCGACAATGACGCAAGTCAGTTAGTGTTGCTGCGACTCCTTCGGCTGATGCTTCTGCTCTTTTGCCTCTTTGGGAGCCGCGATTTTCTGTGAAGTGCCGACCCAGAACAATTTGAAATCGCTGAACCGGTGGTAGTAGTGCAGAAAGTGCCCTTCGAACTGGACGTACGTATCTACGTTCTCAGGCAGCCACAATTGAACGTTGTGCTGCGCAAACGAAACTGGCGCATAGTTGATCGAGAAGTGCTCACGCTGCAGGTCGATGTCCTTGATCGCCTTCACCAGATCCGTATCCAGATGCAGCACCTGGTACGACTGGGCCGAGATCCACACGCGCCCTTTCAGCGGCAGGGCGTCACTGTGCAGAGGGCCTTGAAACCAGGACAGCACGTCGGGCGCCTTCGGCTTCTGCTCAAAATGGACCACCCAAGCGGATTGGGTGTCCCAGGTGCCAAGTCCTTCGCATTTCCAATCCAGGTCCGGCTGGATAAGTGGATGCAGCGCCAGGGCCATCGCGGCGACGCCCGTGTCCTGGATACGGCCGGGGAGCAGTACCTGATCCGAGCCCTGCGTGCGGAATTCCTTCACATCGAACGATTGCGGCGACGCCTTGTCAATGATTACCAGATATTTGAAGTCATGCTCGGCAGGCTTTTCCACGTTTTCGCCGCGTTTGAGTTCCACTTCCTGAAAATCTTCTGTTGCTGAGAACTGCTGCAGGCTCGTCACGAGCTGTTCGGCGTTATCCCCCGCATTCTTAAGAATCTGAGGCAGCGGGCACGCGGCGCCGGCCACTAGGAACGGTTTTGCCGCATCGACATCCGGAGGCGCCCAGTCCGGTCGTGGAGGGACTTCCACGGCAGGTACAGCCGTCCGCAATAATTTCCTCTGGACGGTGATCGTAGGTGGCGCGCGCAGAATTTTGATCCAGTTGCGAATTTCGGCGATGTTGGGATCCTTTGGGAACTCCTTCGCATACGCCTCAAACATGTCCGCAGCCACCGACCGCTGGCCCAGTCGCGCTTCAGCCTGCGCGACGATTAGCTTCACCTGATTCGCCTTCTGTTTGCCCAGCCGCAACGCCTCATTGCCGTGGTCGAGCGCCTCCTGGTATTTGTTTTCGTTTAAGTACGCCGCCGCCAGAATCCATTGGGCCTTCCATGCTGTTGGATCGAGCTGCACCGCCTTGCTCAAGACCAGCGCCGCTCCCGCCGAGTCGCCCAGCTGATACCGCACGGTTCCAAGCGCTGTCAGCGCAGGTGCTTGCGTCGAGTCGATCGAGACCGATTTCTCGAGGAAGGGCTTGGCTTGCTGCATGCGGTTGGTCAGCATGTACGTTAAGCCCGCCACGTACTCGGCATACGGGTTATCGGGAGAGAGCTGAACGGCTTTCAGCGCATGTTTCTCGCCGGAGGAGGTGTGCCCGTACTGCAGGTCATGCAGAGCGTTCTGCACTTCCTTCGCCGCCTTGGGAACCAGAATGAATTGTCCGGCCGGTGGACGAAAAGCGAGTTGTTGATCGAGCGGGTGCATGAAGACGATCACGCTCTGCGCCACGCCCGGGCTGTCCGGCAATTTGACGGGTTGTACAGCCGGAAGGTAACCCTCCGCCCTTACGAGGATGTCGTAGCTGTTGTCGACCCCGACTTGACTGAAGAGCCAGCCTTCTCCGGTACGCGTCGGGAAGTTATCCAGGGCTGCGCCGCCGGCTGACGATTTGATGCGAACTATCGGCGTGAGCTTCAAGGGCAGCGGCTGCCCGTCCTCCGTTCGGAGGTAAACCATCACTGTGCCCATACGATTGTTGACTTCAAGAGGCGCACTGGTGGAACCGGCCGGCCCCGGGGTAAAACCGGACCCAATCCCTCCCTGGGCGGAAGCTCCGGCAGCGACCGCGAGAACAGCTAAACAGCTGAAGAGGAAACGAGTAATCTTCAATTTTGGCCCGATCAAGGTTGCACCCGTATGCGAAGCTCGCCAGTGCGCACTATCGCGACGGACTATGGAGGCTTGCTGCCTGGGATGTTAATACAGGTGAATAGCAGAATGCTATACTCTCCTGATTCGGTTCGGTTGAGAAACGCCAAGTGAGCACCTCAATAGCTGATGCGCATTGACGATTTAAACGAACGGCTAAAACGGTCGATTCTCGTCGCGGACGGCGCGATGGGATCGCTGTTGCATGAATCCGTTGATGGCTTGCGCTGCGTTGAGGAGTTGAACTCCTCGCATGCGGAGGATGTTTTCCGCGCGCATCAGGCATATATCGCCGCCGGCGCGCAGCTCATCGAGACGAATACGTTTGGCGCAAACCGCTACAAGCTGAACGCGCTTGGAATTGTCGATCGCGTCGCCGAACTGAACCACCGCGGCGTCAAACTGGCGCGCGAAGCTCGTGAAGCAGCCAAGCACGACGTGCTGATTGGCGGATCGATCGGGCCGGTCGGAGTCGCTCTGCAGGTGCGCGAACTACCCCCGGAAGAAATCTTCTCGATTTTCAAGGAGCAGGCAGGCGCACTCGAAGAGCGCGGCGTCGATCTGTTTCTCCTTGAAACGTTCAGTGACGCCGGCGAATTATCGCTTGCGATCGATGCGATTCGGTCCTTTTCGAAATTGCCGATAATTGCGGAGCTCACGTTTTCGGAAGAAGGCAGCACGATCGGCGGAACACGTCCAACTGAGGCGTGGCAAATCCTGAAAAACAAAGATATTCAGGTAATCGGCGCAAATTGTACGGTCGGTCCGCAGCTCCTGATTCCGGTGCTTCGTGAACTGGCCGAGGCGTCTTCGTTGCCGCTTTCCGCGATGCCGAATGCGGGCTTTCCGAAGCGCGTCGGCGACCGCATCGTGTATCCGCGCTCTTCGCCTGAGTATTTTGCGCTGTTCGCTCAGGACGCCGCCTCGCTGGGCGTGCGAGTAATGGGAGGCTGCTGCGGCACCACCCCCGAGCATGTGCAGGCCATCGCCGAGGCGGTGAAAAAATTGGGGCCGGGAAGATCATCCTCGATAACCGCGATAGACGGGGATGCCGTCGAAGTAGTCGAACCAGGGGAACGCGTGCGGCGGCTGGCGCGACGCGAGCCGGAAAGCAGACTCTGGCAGAAAATCCAGGCGGGCCAATTCGTTACGTCGGTGGAAATCGATCCTCCGAAAGGAGTTACCGTCAGCCGGATCGTCGAACAGATTTCGAATGTGATGGCGCGGGCGGAGATCGACGCGATCGACATCAATAGTGGATCGCTGGCGCGCGTCGGGATGGACGCGCTGATGCTCGCGGCGGCTCTCGAAGCAAGTGGTTTCGAGACGATTCCGCACCTCACCACACGCGATGCGAACATCATCGGCCTGCAGGCGATGCTGCTGGGCGCCTGGGCCGTCGGCGGCGTCCGCAATGTGCTTGCAATTACGGGAGATCCGCCGTCGGTGGGGGATTACCCGGAGACGAACGGCGTCTACGAGCTTGATTCGATTGGGCTTGTCAAAGTGCTTGCGCGGCTGAATCAAGGCACCGACTGGGCCGGAAAAAACCTGGGAGGCGCGACGAACTTCACGATCGGCGTGGCCGTGAATCCCGTGGCCGACGACATGGACGAAGAGCTGCGGCGCTTCGAACAGAAAATCGAAGCGGGCGCCCATTTTGCGATGACGCAGCCGATCTTCGAGCCGGAACAGTGGTGCAAATTCCTGAAGAAACTCGGCGGGCAGTCGCCGGTTCCTGTGCTGGTAGGCCTTTGGCCGCTAACGAGTTATCGGCTGGCGTTGCGGCTTCACAATGAAGTTGCGGGTATCGTGGTTCCCCAGGGTATTTTGCGCGATATGGAGCAGGCTGGCGACAAGGCTCGCGATCGCGGGTTTGAGTTCGCGCGAGTCATGCTCGACTGGGCCCGGACGGCCAGAGCCGACGGGATCGCGGGCGCCTACCTGATCCCTCCATTCAAACGCTACGAAGGCATCCTCGACCTGTTTGACTAATCACCTGACCCGGCCTGTAGGGGCACGGCACGTCGTGCCTGCCCTGTTGCTTTAGACGTAGTGATCGTAACCGCGTTTGCCGCGTAAAACCCATCCCTTGCAGGCGAACACCAGGCGAATAAAAGTGGCGCTCAGATGATCAAACATATTGATCTTGAATGCGCCCTAACGGGCGGTTCAAGAGTGCTCATCGGGCGCGGTTTTTTGAGGTGGGTTGTTATCACGTGGAAGCAGCACCTGCCTGAAAGGTCTGTGGCCCAGGAGCCCAGCTGCAAGGACCCGCGGTTCGGAAAAGCGCCGAACCGCGGGGCACCCTCGGGTTGGATTCGTCGGTTATCTTGAAAAGGTGGACGGTAGACTTGCGGCCGTGCTTCTCGCCAAAATCAACCGAAAACCCGGGGCACCGGCCACCCCCTCATTTCGTCGCTGTGTGAACGTGCAGGTTTCCTACCGCCCCCCGCGGGAAGAGGAGCGAGAACCAGCACCCTCGGCGGTTAGGATTTGATGCTCGGCGTAGGCCAGCTTCTTGGCTTCAATCTCGGTAAGATCCTGGCGCACTGGCTCGTAAAGTTCCACCACTCGGATATAGTCCTTCGCATGCCATGCCGCTTCGGCTTTTTCTCGGACATGACCAAGATGTACTTCCTTGACGTATTCGTCCCATTGTCGTCTCTGAAGGTTCAGCGCCGCATCCCAAGCGCTATCGTCGTTGCGGAGTAGCCGGATCGCATATTTCTTGACGAGAGCGGCCAGTTTGGGAACGAACTCCTGGACTCCCTCACGCGTGGTTACCTGGAACATCACGTGCTGGCCAAAGCCCTCCGCTTTATATGCCCCTGCCCAGTCGACGATGGTGGCTATCGAGAGGGTCTTCTTCGGGTCTGCCAGCCTGCCGATTTCGACTCCCAACTCGAAGGATGCGCGACCGTGGTAAACATCCACGAAGACATGGCGGGATTTATACCGCACAAGAGTCATTTTCTTCTCGACGGGGCGCAGACCAAGGTCGCGCAGGAATTTAAAACTCGAGAGCACGGCATCCTTAAACCCTAATCGCTCTCGCTCCGGATTTGGCTCTACCTTCAGCATGTATGCCCTCCTAGTGGCCTGGCGGGTACCACCAGTCGCCACGCAAGTCCCAACCGTGATTCTTAAGCAAGTTTCGCTCCGCTCGCAAGAACCCCGTGACTTCGGACCTGGCGGGTGGCCCACACTCTTTTTCCCGGTACACGCATTGCCGCACGCGCACGCGGATGATACCCTCGCGCCACTTCCCTTGCGAGTATCTTTTGAGGGTGCCCCGCGCTCGGTTTGTGAGCGTGGGCTCGGTCAATCATGCCGACAGCTCTCAAACGAGCCTAT